>NZ_LVCU01000075.1:0-4043 GCF_001647185.1 Rhodococcus sp. EPR-147 | reverse complement strand
GCCGTCGCGCTCACCGCGGTACTGAAGCGGACGCCGCTCGGATTGTCCATCCGCGCAGTCGCATCCAACTCCGAGGGAGCCAAGCTCGTCGGCGTCGACATCGGTCGGGTGTACGCGCTCACCTTCGGTATCGGCGCAGCCTGCGTCGCTGTAGCCGGAGGGTTGATGACACCGTTCACCAGCCTGACGCCGTCGGTCGGAGAACAATTCACCATCCTGGCGTTCGTCATCGTGGTTCTCGGCGGGCTCGGAAGTGTCGTCGGAGCCATGGTCGGTGGCCTCGTCATCGGCCTCGTGCAGACCGTCGGCGCGCTGTACCTCCCCGGAACGGGTTCGCTGATCCTGGTATTCGCGGTGTTCGTTCTCGTTCTGTTTCTCAAGCCCGAAGGATTGTACGGAGCGCGCCGATGACTACGACAAGAAGCGCACCCACACCGGTGCAGCACGATCCGCGGTTGAAGGACACGTGGCTACGCCGCCAATTGATCACGCTGGTCATCGGATTCGTCGTCGTGGCGGCATTGCCGCTGCTCCTCGGCGAGCAGGCCCAGACGGTTGCCGTGCGCACGCTCATCTTCGCCGTGATGGCCGTGGCGTGGAACATCATGAGCGGGTTCGGCGGCATGTTCAGTTTCGGCCACGCCGCGTTCTTCGGAATCGGTGCGTACTCCGGTGCGTATCTTCTGGTCGAGCACGGAATTTCCCCGTGGATCTCGATGGTGGTCGCGGCAGTCCTCTCGGCCACGGTGGGCACACTCATCGCCTACCTGTGCCTGCGCTACCGACTCGCCGGGTCGTATTTCGCACTGGCGACATTCGCCTTCGCACAGATGTTTCTGCTGCTCGTGCAGAACCTCGAGGTGTTCAACAAGACCGAGGGCTTCAATGTGCCCATCCTGCCGCGTGATTCGTGGTGGATGCTGCAGTTCGAGAAGGGCAGCCCCAATTACGTCTGGATTCCGCTGGTCATTCTGACGCTCGCGGTTCTCGGCACCATCTTCTACACCCGTTCCCGGGCAGGGCAGTTCGTCCAGGCCACCCGCGACGACGAGACCGCTGCAGCCTCGCTCGGTATCGACACGATGAAGTATCGGTTGATCGCCGTGGCAGCGAGTTGTGCGCTGACCGCCGTAGCCGGGGTCTACTACACGCAGTACTACTTCTTCGTCGGTCCCGAGCAGGCCTTCGGTTCGGCGGTTTCCGTCGAAGCGATCGTGCCGGCCGTCATCGGCGGCATCGGAACGATCTGGGGCCCGGTCATCGGTGCCGCCGTGATCGGGCCGCTGTCGGAGTTGATCAACGAGCTGCTCAGAAACCCACCCGCCTTCCTCGAATTCCTGCAGGGAACAATCGGATTGGACGTCGCCGCGTACTCGGTGATTCTGATCGCGATCGTGATCTTCCTGCCCAAGGGAATCTTCGGCACGATCCGTGAGAGGTGGAACCGATGAGCTTGTTGACCATCGAGAACCTGAGCAAATCCTTCTCGGGTATCCACGCGGTACGCGAGGTCAGCCTCGACGTGCCCGAGCACGAATTCCTCGGCATCATCGGCCCCAACGGGGCAGGCAAGACGACCCTGTTCTCCCTGCTGTCGGGTGAGCAGCCCCCGACAGCAGGCCGAGTGATCTTCGACGGTACGGACATCACCGGATGGCCGGCGAGCAAGATCGCGCGCGCCGGGCTGGTGCGTACGTTCCAGTTGATGCGCCCCTTCGAGTCGATGTCGGTGCTCGAGAACGTCACCATCGCCGCACTGTCGAAGCGCAAGTCACGCAAAGACGCCCGGCAGCATGCCCTCGACGTCCTCGACCGCGTGCAACTGTCCGATCAGGTCGGCGGCAAGGTCTCGACCATCTCGACGGCAGGATTGAAGAGACTCGAACTGGCTCGCGCCCTGGCCATGGAGCCACGCGTCGTGCTCCTCGACGAGGTTCTCGCCGGACTCGTCCCGGCCGAGCGGGCGCCGATGATCGAACTGCTGCGCACGGTGCATCAGCAGGGCCAGACGGTGCTGTTCGTCGAACACATCATGGCTGCGGTGATGGCCCTGTCCGAACGTCTGGTGGTCATGCACGAGGGGGCGGTGCTCACCTCGGGCGACCCACGCACGGTGGTTGCCGACGACCGCGTCGTCGAGGCATACCTCGGTGAGGAGAAAACAGCATGATGCTCGAAATCGACAACCTGCATGCCGGATACCGTCGGCTGGAGATCCTGCACGGGGTGAACCTCTCGGTCGATCGGCACGAGATCGTCTCCCTGATCGGCGCGAACGGCGCGGGGAAAACGACCACGCTGCGGGCGCTGTCGGGCATGGTGTCCACGTCCGGCGGCAGAATCATGCTGGACGGCAACGCCATTCACGGGATGCGGGCGGACCGGATCGTGCGAGCCGGGCTGGTGCACGTCGCCCAGGATCGGGCGTTGTTCGGCAGCCTCACCGTGGCCGACAACCTCGAGATGGGCGCGTACACCCAGAAGCGCAGCGGCGTGAAGGAATCCCTCGACCAGGTCTACGCCCTGTTCCCCATTCTCGCCGAACGACGAGAGCAGCGGGCCGACACCATGTCCGGCGGTCAACAGCAGATGCTCGCCATCGGCCGCGCCATGATGTCCAAGCCGCGAGTACTGACACTCGATGAACCGTCCGTCGGGCTCGCTCCCAAGCTGGCAGCTCAAGTGCTCGAGGCGATCGTGCGTATCCGCGACTCGGGTGTGACCGTACTGATCGTCGAACAGAACGCCGCGCAGGCACTCGCGATCTCCGATCGGGCCTACGTCATCGAGAGCGGGTCCATCGTGCTGACCGGCACCGGGCCCGAACTGGCACACGACGAGCGGGTCAAAGCTGCCTACCTCGGTATTTAGGAGTTCACCTCACATGCATCTCTTGGCTTTCACCCCGATCGACGTCGACGCGGCAGAACTGCAGCGCCGGCAGGATCGGTACGACCACCTTTCGCCCGCGGGGATCACCGTCGAGCTCCGCAATATCGGGCCCGACGCGCCGAGCGCACTGGATACCGAACTCGACGTCAGACGGTCGGAACAGGTGCTGTCACAGGCCTTTCGTTCCCTGCTGGACACGCACGCCGACGGGTTCCTGCCCGACTGCGTGCTCGACCCCTGCGCCGAGGAAGCGGATTCGTTCGCTCGGCCGCTCTACGGCCTCACCCGGCTGACGGCCTCGTTCTATGCCTCCCAGGGGCATCGGATCGGTGCATTGGCGAGGAACGACGCCATCGCCGCAGAGCTGGACCGCCGACTCGGGTTCTACGGGATCGTCGCCGAGGCCACCGAAGTACTCGGGCTCGGTGTGCACGACATCGCAGACACCGGCACCTGGGGGAGAGCGGTCTCCGAACACGCGGGCAAGCTCCGCTGCACCATCGCCATCAATGCTTGCTCTGCAGTCGATCTCGTCGATCCACCGACGTCACCGCAGGTGGTGGACCCGACCGGCACGGCGTTGCGGCTGCTGGGTCTGCGTTCCGAGCTGCAGGTCTCCCCGTGAGCGAAGACGGACCCGACCTGGTGGTGGCCGGCGCGGGCGGTGGCCTCGTCGCTGCTCTGCGTGCAGCCGAGCTCGGACTCGACGTGCTGGTCGTCGAGGCCAGTGCGCACTTCAAGCGGGGCAACAACACGGCGATGTCCACGGCCATGATCCCCGGTGCCGGCTCACGGTGGCAGCGAGCGGCCGGAATCGACGATTCGCCGCAACAGTTCCTGGACGACGTCCTGCGCAAAACGAAGGGCACTGCCGATCTGCGGCTGGCGTCCACCCTCGCCGATGTCAGTGCGCCGCTGGTGGAATGGCTCGCAGATCACGTGCAGCTGCCCCTCACGCTCGTCACCGATTTCGCATACCCCGGCCATTCGCAGTTGCGTTGTCACACGGTCGAAGGCCGTCACGGCAGTGGGATGCTCGAGCACCTCGCGCGAGCGGTCGCCGCCGAGCCGCGCATCGACATGCTGATGCCCGCCCGACTGACCGATGTGTCCGTCGATTCCGACGGGGCCGTCGACGGCGTGACGATCAC
>NZ_LVCU01000074.1:0-3923 GCF_001647185.1 Rhodococcus sp. EPR-147 | reverse complement strand
GAGCACGTGCCGGAGATATCCGCGGCGCGCTATCACGGAAGTGAGCACTCCGTCGGTGACGCGCTGACCATCGGGCGCCGTCTCGGTGCCGATTCGGCGTATCTGGATGCGTACCAGGGACACGCGGCACTCTCGAAGCAGGCGACGACTCTCGTCGGATGGGCGACGGTGATGCACGGCGGCGTCGTGCTCGACGCATCCGGTCGCCGGTTCGGTGACGAGACGACCGGGTACTCCGAATACGCAGCTATTCTGGCCGCGAGGCCGGGCTCGGAGGGCTGGGTCGTCATCGACCGCGGGATCTACGACAAGTGCCTGTCGTTCAAGGACTTCCAGCAGACCGTCGACTCGGGAGCCGTGGTGTGGGCCGACGACACGGACGGCCTTGCTGCCGCAACCGGGCTTCCACCTGCGGCAGTGGCGGAGGAGCTCGCCGCTGTGCGAAAGTATTCGCGGGGAGAGGCGTCGGATCCGTTCGGCCGCAACTCTTTCGAGCATTCGCTCACCGGACCGTACGCAGCCATCAAGATCGTGCCCGCGTTGTTCCACACCCAGGGCGGGCTCGTCGTAGACGAGAACGCACGTGTTCTCCGCACCGACGGTTCCGCCATCACCGGTCTGTTCGCCTCGGGCGGTGCCGCAATGGGCATCTCCGGCCACGGTGCTGCCGGGTATCTCGCGGGGAACGGACTGCTCCCGGCGCTCGGACTCGCATACCTCGCGGCAAGTTCGCTTCGAACAACCCAACTCTTGTGAAAAAATTCGAAAGGACCACCATGTCAACGCTGTTGATCACCAATGCGCGCGTAGTTCGACCAGGATCCGACGCCCCCGACGAGGGCGAGTTTCTGGACCTGCTGATCTAAGACGGCAAGTTCACTCGCATCGAAGCGAGTATCGATGCCTCGGCAGCGGATACCGTCATCGACGCGGCCGGCAAGGTCGCCTTCCCGGGTGTCGTCGACGCACACCAGCACTGGGGCATCTACAACTCCCTCGGTGACGACGCCGAGACCGAATCGCGGGCGTGTGTCCAGGGCGGCGTCACCACGTCGCTCTCCTACATGCGGACCGGGCAGTACTACATGAACACCGGTGGTTCCTACGCGGATGTGTTCCCCAAGGTCCTGGAGGCCACCGAGGGACGCCCCTACGTCGACTACGCGTACCACCTCGCGCCGATGTCGAAGGAACACATCGACGAAATCCCCGCGCTCATCGCAGATCACGGCGTCACGTCGTTCAAGATCTTCATGTTCTACGGCAGCCACGGGCTGCACGGCCGGTCCACCGATCAGAGCGAATTCCTCATGACACCCGAGGGCGAGCGATACGACCTGGCGCACTTCGAGTTCGTCATGCGCGGCATCCAGGCTGCCCGAGAGCAGATGGGCGACAAGGCCGATCACATCTCGTTGTCGCTGCACTGCGAGACCGCTGAGATCATGAGCGCGTACACCAAGATCGTCGAAGACGAAGGCACTCTCGAGGGCCTCGCGGCCTACAGTGCGTCGCGGCCGCCGCACTCCGAGGGGCTCGCCGTCACCATCGCGTCGTTCCTCGCCGACGAGACGCAGCTGCCCAACATCAACCTGCTGCACCTGTCCTCGCGCAAGGCGTTGACCGCGGCGATGCGGATGGCAAAGGCGTTCCCGCACGTCGACTTCCGCCGCGAGGTCACCATCGGGCACCTGCTGGCCGACATCGACACCGCCTACGGACTCGGCGGCAAGGTCAACCCGCCGCTGCGCCCGCGCGACGACGTCGAAGCATTGTGGGAGCACCTGCTCGCCGGTGACATCGACTGGGTCGTCAGTGATCACGCCTGCTGCAAGGACGAGAAGAAGTTCGCCGAGGACCGGGGCGACATCTTCGCCGCGAAGTCCGGCTTCGGTGGTGCGGAATACCTCCTGCCCGGTCTCGTCAGCGAAGGACGCAAGCGCGGCCTGAGCTGGCGTCGTATCGCCGAGCTCACGTCACTGAACCCGGCCCGTCGCTACTGCCGGGCAAGGGTGACATCGCCGTCGGCATGGACGCAGACATCGCCCTCATCGACCCCGATCACACCTGGACCGTGCGCCCGGAGGATTCCGAGTCCGCTCAGGAGTACACGCCGTTCGAGGGATTCGAGCTCGGTGCCAAGGTGACCGACACGTTCGTCCGTGGTCAGCGGGTACTCGCCGACGGTGCCGTCGCCGGTGCTCCCGCAGGCCGCTACCTGCACCGTCCGTACCTGTGACGGGCCCACTGGAGGGCATCAAGGTTCTCGACATCTCGACGATCCTGGCAGGCCCTCTCGTCGCGCAGATCCTGGGCGACTTCGGGGCCGAGGTCATCAAGATCGAGCACCCCACCAAGCCGGATGGCATGCGCGGACACGGTCTGGACAAGGACGGTCACCCACTGTGGTGGACGATGATCGGACGGAACAAGCGGACGATGACCCTCGACCTCGGAAGCGCGCAGGGCGGAGCGCTCTTTCGCCGCCTCGCCGCGGAGGCCGACGTGGTGGTCGAGAACTTCCGGCCCGGGACCCTCGAACGCTGGGGGCTGGGATACGACGTGCTCTCCGAGCTCAACCCGGGTCTGATCCTGTTGCGTGTCACCGGCTTCGGTCAGACCGGACCGTACGCCACCAGGCCCGCCTTCGGCACGCTCGTCGAATCGATGAGCGGGTTCGCGCACCTGACCGGTGAAGCCGACGGGCCGCCGACACTTCCGGCGTTCGGATTGGCCGATTCCCTCGCCGGGATCGCCGGTTCGTCGGCGGTGTCGATGGCTCTGCTGCACCGAACCAACAACGGCGGCATCGGCCAGCAGATCGATCTGGATCTGTTGAGCCCGATCATGGCCGCGGTCGGACCGGGCGTCATCTACGCAGACCAGCTGGGGATCGATCAGGAGCGAACCGGGAACCGGTCGAGCAACAATGCGCCCCGCAACCTGTACAAGACAGCGGACGGGCATTGGTTGGCCATCTCCACGAGCGCCAATTCGATAGCAGAACGCGTGCTGGTCCTGGTGGGTCATCCCGAAGTGCTCGACGAACCGTGGTTCGCCACCGGGCGTCAGCGCGCCGCCCACGCGGACCTGTTGGACGAGTACGTCGGCGGCTGGATCGGCGAACGGACGAAGGACGTGGTGATCGACGAGTTCGAGAAGGCAGGGGCCGCAGTCGCTCCCGTCTA
Source organism: Rhodococcus sp. EPR-147 (assembly GCF_001647185.1). Classification (NCBI taxonomy): domain Bacteria; kingdom Bacillati; phylum Actinomycetota; class Actinomycetes; order Mycobacteriales; family Nocardiaceae; genus Rhodococcus; species Rhodococcus sp. EPR-147. The sequence continues at coordinate 735 of NZ_LVCU01000074.1, read as the reverse complement.
CAAGCCGAGCGATCTGTTGTCCGATCCACAGGTCAACGCCATCGAGATGGTGACGACCGTCGAGGACGACGACCTCGGTCCCGTCCGGATGCAGAACGTCATGTGGCGGATGGGTGGCAGCCCCGGCCGCATCAGGTACACCGGCCGCAAGCACGGGGCCGACACCGACGAGGTGCTCACCGAAATAGGCTGCAGCGCCGACGAAATCGAGGCAATGCGGCGCGACAGCGTCGGGTAGAGCACGGCCAGTGCCCGGCAACGGTCCCCTTCGGCAGCACTGCCGAGGGGGACCGTTGCCGATGGACGCGCCATCGGGCCGGTCCTCGGTTAACACTGAAATCTGTTGCACGACGACGGAAGGCCGCCGCGGCCGGCTGACGCGTTACCCTATCGTTGCTGGGTTCACGCCGGAATCCGCTGCACCACTGCGGCGACGGCCTCGACCTGGTCCGCGATGCGGGGGCCCCACCGACTGGACAGATCCTCGTCCATCGGGAAGATCCTGCCGTCTCGGACGGCGGTCATCGATCCCCACCCCGGTCGAGCCGCAACCGATTCGGCTGTGACGCCGCAGCATTGGGCGTCGGCCAGGAACACGACATCGGGATCCGCGGTGATCACCGATTCGGCGGACAGCTGGGGGTAGTCGCCTGCGCCGGAGCCGTCGGCGATGCTCGTCAGGCCGAACAGACCGTAGATCTGGCCGACGAAGCTCGCGCTCGACACCGTGTAGAG
>NZ_LVCU01000073.1:0-7088 GCF_001647185.1 Rhodococcus sp. EPR-147 | reverse complement strand
GACCACCGCGTCGCCCTCGGCGTCGTGCCCGGTCGCGTCCGCGACGAGCTCGATCTGCGAGTACGCGTCGTCGAGGCTCGTCGCGGCCGGGACGAGCAGCGTCGGAATACCGGCCTCGGCCAGAGTGGACGTCACCAGGCCGAGGTCGGTGGAGGTGATCACCAGATCGGGGTCGTACGCGACGATCGCCTCGAGGCTCGGCGTGAACGCCGACAGCCCGGTCTTCGGTGCGTCGGCGGGATAGTCCGACTGATCGTCGACGGCCGCCACCTGCTCGCCCGCTCCGACGGCGTACAGGGTCTCCGTCGCCGTCGGGCTCAGCGAGACGATCGAACGAGGCACCGCGTCGATGGTGACGGTCCCGCCGTCCGAGCCCGACGCGATCGTCCTCGGGAACTCCCCGCTCGACGCCGCGACCGAGGTGGTTGCCGGCGGGGAGTCGGCCGTCGTGCTGCCGCAGCCGGTCGCGACCAGCGCGACGACCGCGAACCCTGCTGAGATCATTCGTGCCGATCGACGCTGCACTGCCACTCCTGTGTGTCCGATGCTCCTGGAGCGCCAACACTATCGGGTGGTGGTCACCGGCCCAGGCTCCGTGCCAGGTACGTGCCGGTGTGGGTGTCGGAGACCACCAACTCGTCGACGGTTCCGGTGAAGGTGATCAGACCGCCGTTGTGCCCGCCGTCGGGGCCGAGGTCGATGACCCAGTCGGCAGCGGCGATGACGTCGAGGTTGTGTTCGATGACGATCACCGACCTGCCCTCGTCGACCATCCCGGAGAGCAACGCGATCAGGTTCGACACGTCCGACGGATGCAGACCGGTGGTCGGCTCGTCGAGGACCAGCACCGGCGACGACCCGACCAGTTCGGTGGCGAGCTTGAGCCGCTGCCGCTCGCCGCCGGAGAGCGACGACAGGTTCTGGCCGAGTGAGAGGTAGCCGAGCCCGACGTCCCGGCACCGGCGGAGGATGTCGCGGATCTTCTTGAACTCGAAGAAGTCCTGAGCGTCCTCGACGGACATCTCGAAGATATCGGCGATGCTGACGCCATCGACGGTATGCCGGATCGCGCCCGACCGAAATCGCCTGCCCTGGCACGTCTCGCAGGTGCTCGTCACCGGGTCGGTGAACCCGAGATCGGTGAAGATGACACCGCTGCCCTGGCAGTCGGGGCACGCGCCGTCGGAGTTGGGCGAGAACAGCGACGGCGGCTGGCCGGTCTTCTTGGCGAAGTACGCACGGATCGGATCGAGCAGACCGGTGTACGTCGCGGGGGAGGAGCGCCGCGATCCGCGGATGGGTGCCTGGTCGATGATGACGGCGTCCGGTGCGGCCTCACGGAGGTGCCCGTGGATGAGACTCGACTTCCCGGAACCGGCGACGCCGGTGACGGCCGTCAGGACTCCCAGCGGAATGTCGACGCTGACGTCGCGCAGATTGTGGGTGCTGGCTCCGGTGATGCTCAGCCAGCCCGAAGGGGTTCGGGGAGTAAGCAATACGACATCCTCGCGCCGCAACGCGGCACCGGTCCTGGTGTCGGCGTCGCGCAGCTCGTCGTAGGTTCCCTCGAACACAACCGTGCCGCCCGCCTTTCCCGCGCCGGGGCCGATCTCGACGATGCGGTCGGCGATGGCCATGACCTCGGGGTCGTGCTCGACGACGAGGACGGTGTTGCCCTTGTCGCGCAGCGCGAGCAACATGTCGTCGAGGCGGTGGACGTCGCGGGGGTGCAGGCCTGTGGTCGGTTCGTCGAAGACGTAGAGCATGTCGTTCAGGGTCGCTCCCAGGTGGCGGACCATCTTGATGCGCTGGGATTCACCGCCCGACAGCGACGACGTTGCGCGGTCCAGGCTGAGGTAGCCGAGACCGAGATCGACGAGTCTTCGCAGCTGCGTGACGATTTCGGCGGTGACGGTACCCAGGCCGTCGATCTTCCACCCGTCGATGCGGTCGGCGAGCTCGGACACCTGCATCGCGAACGCGTCGGGCAGAGACAGGCCCTCGAGGGTCGCGCTGCGGATGGTCTCGTTGTAGCGGGAGCCGCCGCAGGATTCACAGACCCCGCGCGTGACGATGCGCTCGAACGCGAGCTTGGCCTTGCCCTTCAGGGCGTCGGCGTCCTTGGCAAGGTAGCTGCGCCGGAAGCGGGACACGATCCCCTCGTAACTCTTCATGACGGCGTCGGGGTTCAGTACCTCGAACTCGCCGGGTTTCGCGTCGAAGAACATGTGGCGCTCGCGGGCGGAGTACTGCTCGATCGGGACGTCGAGATCGAACAGGCCCGAGTCGGCGAACACCCGATACGGCCATTTGCCGACCTCGAAGTCCGGATGCTTGAACGGCCCCTCGCGCAAGGACTTCGACTCGTCCACCAGTTCGCCGAGGTCCACGACCTTCGCCTCGCCGAGCCCCTCGCACTCGAGGCACATGCCGGCCGGGTCGTTGAACGAGAACGCGTTCGCGAAGCCGATCGTCGGGGTGACGCCGCGGGACCAGAGCATGCGCAGCCAGTCGCCGATGTCGGTGATGGTGCCGACGGTCGAGCGCGGGCCGCCGAACAGACGCTTCTGATCGACGATGACGACGGCCGACAGGTTGGCGATGAGATCGGCGTCGGGACGGCCGTAGGACGGAAGGAACGTCTGCGCGAACGCGGTGAACGTCGAGTTGATCTGCCGTTGAGCTTCGGCAGCGATGGTGTCGAAGACGAGTGATGACTTCCCCGACCCTGAGACGCCTGCGAAGACGACGAGCGAGCGTTTGGGCAGGTCGAGGTTCACGTCGCGGAGATTATTCTCGCGTGCTCCGCGAACGAGGATGGTGGACAGTTCGTCGATGGATGGCTGGGTCGGTGTCGTCGGCTGGGCCTGGGTCATGTGCGCTTCGGTCGCCTTTCGCCGCCCCCGACGCTGGTTCGCCCGGGGCCGACGCAGCTTACCGTACGGTGTACGGAAACGCCACCGATGGGCGGGAAGTAACAGACTTACCGGTCTGACGATCTCCCATGGGTACCGGTTGCGCCAGGCCATCGGTCGGTCGAAGGGTTTTCATGACGAGCAGTAGTCGTTCCCGCGTGCACTCGGTCCTCGCGCTTGCCCTTCCTGCGCTCGTCCTCGCGGGCTGCGGATCCACGGACTCCGCCGAGCCCGAAGTGCGCACCGAAGTCCGGACGGTGACCGTCGAGGCAACGGCAACCCCAGCGACGATCGCGCCGACGTCGGTCGACAGGATCGTCCTTCCGGACACCACTGCGCCCGAGCCGTCCGCATCGGAGCCGGCAGCGCCGGTCCTCGTTGCCATGCCTCCGGTCGTATGCATGAATTTGCAGTCCGCGCAGAGTGCGATCCAGGCAGCCGGTGTCTTCTACTCCCGAAGCGCCGATGCCTCCGGCGAAGGTCGGATGCAGGTCAACGACTCGAACTGGATTGTCGTGGCGCAGGATCCGCCCGCAGGGACGCTGATCGGTGAGGGGGATGCTCTGCTGTCCGCGGTGAAGATCGGTGAGCCCAGCAACTGCTGAACTACCGGCGAATGCTGTGCTTGCCTGCTGGAGCCGGTTCCTGCTCGGTCGAGCTGTAGGCGAGGTGGCCTCCGATGAGGCCGCCGACGCTGGCTGTCGCCAGACCGGCCGCAGCCAGCGCCTTGGCGATGCCATCGGTCTGGTTCCGGCGACGTATGTACGAGCCGAGGAAGAGGAAGACGCCGGTCGCGTTGGAGGCCGCGTGGATCATCCCGACGCGTCGTTGGCGGGTGTTCATCGTCGACCAGTCCGCCCAGCCGGTGGCGATGGCTGCCGGCGCGGACACCAGCCCGAGGGAGATGACGAGCTTGCTCGCCCTGGACTGGTGGTTCAGCAGATCGAGGACTACGGCGCTCGTCCAGCTTCCGATGGTGACGTTGACGAGAGCCGGGTGGATGGGATGACCGATCCACCGGCCGCGTAGACCTGCGCCGACGGCGGTGTCGTCCAGTGCGGGTTTCAGGACACTGTTGATCGCGTTGCTCGCTCCGTCGAGGAACGAGGCAGATTCGAGGCTGTCGAGGGCTTGTTTCGTTGTCATGCGTTCTCGCATGCCCCAATGGCATCGATCGAACCCTGAGGGCAGCCAAACACGGCACGAGATGCTTGGACGTCCTATAACGTCGGGTGATGAGCAGCGGAACACGAGTGAACACCGTCGACGGCGTCCTGCGACGGTCGGCCGCGAAATTCCCCGACCGCCTCGCCGTTACATTCGAGGGACGCAGTCACACCTACGCAGAACTCGATACCGCGGTCACCCGCGCCGCTCGACGGCTGATCGCGTTGGGATTGAACAAGGGCGACCGCGTGGCGGCGTACGGCGTCAACTCCGACGCGTACGTGGTCGCGTTCCTCGCCTGTGCGCGAGCTGGATTGGTGCACGTCCCGATCAACTACGCGCTCGTGGGCGACGAATTGCAGTACCTGTTGCAGCAATCGGGTTCTCGGGCAGTGTTGGTCGACCCGGAGTTGGCGGGCACGCTCGATTCGGTTCGCGGCGAGCTCAGCATCGAGCACGTGGTCTCCCTTCCCGACGTGCTGGGCACGGACGGCGACGGCTCCGAACTCGACCCCGTCGCCGATGCGACCGACCTCGCTCAGTTGCTCTACACCTCCGGGACGACGTCGAAACCCAAGGGCGCGATGATGTCTCACGGCGCACTGGTCGCGGAGTACGTCTCGTGCGTCATCGCGCTCGGGTTCACCCAGGACGACGACCCGCTTCTGGTGATGCCGATGTACCACTCGGCGGGGATGCACGTGTTCATGCTGCCGTACCTGTCGGTGGGTGCCACGGTCCGCTTGATGCGCAGGCCCGACGTTCCGGAGATCCTGCGCCGCATCGAAGCGGAGAAGATCAAGTCTCTGTTCCTGGCACCGACGGTGTGGGTTCCGCTCGCCAATCACCCCGATCTGGCGACGCGCGATCTCTCGTCGTTGAAGAAGGCGCAGTACGGGTCTTCGATCATGCCCGTCACCGTTCTCACTCGGCTGCGTGAGCGGTACCCGGACATCGAGTTCTACAACTGCTTCGGGCAGTCCGAGATCGGGCCATTGGCAACGGTATTGCAGCCCGAGGAGCACGAGGCGCGGCCGGCGTCGTGTGGACGTGCGGTGTTCTTCGTCGAGACCCGCGTCGTCGATGCCGACGGCAACGATGTGCCGGACGGCGAAGCCGGTGAGATTCTCTATCGTTCTCCTCAGCTGTGCGACGGCTACTGGGACAAGCCGGAGGCGACGGCAGATGCGTTCTCGGATGGGTGGTTTCATTCCGGTGACTTGGTGACACGCGACGCCGAGGGGTTCATCACTGTGGTCGACCGGATCAAGGATGTCATCAACACTGGCGGCATCCTCGTCGCGTCCCGCGAGGTGGAGGATGCGATCTACACCCATCCGGCGGTCGCCGAGGTCGCGGTGATCGGGATGCCCGACGACAAGTGGATCGAGGCGGTGACGGCCGTCGTCGTGCTCGAGGACGGAAGTGAGCTGTCGTCGCAGGTGTTGATCGACCACGTGAAGGGTCGGATAGCGCCGTTCAAGGTGCCCAAGACCGTCACCTTCGTCGACGAATTGCCGCGCAATCAGAGCGGAAAATTGCTCAAGCGTGAGCTGCGCAGCTGACTAGTTGTCAGGCTGCGCGACGTTTTCGGCGGTGGTAGCTGGGGATGGGTTGTCGTGTGGGGTCGATGGATTCGGGTGGGATGGCGTAGGGGTGGCCGTCGTCGCCCATGAGCAGTTGCCAGTCGCCGTGGTGGACGAGGCGGTGGCATTCTCCGCAGACCAGGGCGAGGTTGTTCAGGTCGGTGCGGCCGCCGTGTTCCCAGAACTTCACGTGGTGGGCTTGGCACCACTGTGCGGGGCGGCCACACATCACGCAGCACCGATCGCGGATGGTCAGGGCGATGCGTTGGTCGTCGCTGGCAAGTCTGGTGCTGCGGCCCAGGGCGAGCGGGACGCCGTGGTGGTCGACGATGACCGGGGTGAGGTCGGCATCGCAGGTGAGAAGTTCGGCGAAAGCGCGGCTCATCGGCCCGGTCCAGTCGAAGTGGAACGGCCAGTCGGCATCACCGGGCTCAGGTGCAGACCTCTGCCCGCAATGGTCACCGGCGGCAGCGCTGGGACCGACACGATCGCCGCGGGGATCACCGGTCCGTGAACTGTCGCCGGCACCAGCACTGCTTTCGCTGACGTGGGGACCGCCGCCAGCATCACCGGTCCGTGAACTGTCACCGATGCCAGCAAGGTTCCCGCTGACGCGACGACCGGTTCCACGATCGGGACCCGCGTCGGTATTGCCGGCCCTTGAGTCGTCGCCGGCACCAGTACGGTTCCCGCTGACGCGACGACCGGCACCACGATCGGGACCCGTGTCGGCATCGCCGGTCCGTGAACTGTCGCCGGCACCCGCGCCGCTCCCGCTGACGCGACGACCGTTGCCACGATCGGGACCGCCCTCGGTATCTCTTGGTTGTGAGTGGCCGCCTGCACCGGATGCCTTCGAACCCGTTGTTGGCCTGTTCGATTGCGTGTGTCCGCGGTCGGCGAGCAGGTCCCGCAGCGGGACGATCAGGTGCACCGATGCCCGCGGCCCGCCCGCCGATCCGCGGCCACCACCGCTCAGGTGCCGGTCCAGGATCCGATCGAGGGCGTCCGCCCGCCGCTTCGACGGACCACGTAGATCGCGTTCACCACCGGGGCCGGGCTGCGGCGCGGTCAACGCCGACAACGCGGTGAGCAGCTTCTCGGCCAGGAGCCGGTCGACGTTGCCACCCATCTGGAAGCGGCCACTGGCAAGCGGGTGAACATCGAAACGGTTCAACTCCGGGTTCTCCGACACCGGTACCGGCGGCGGCCCAGCTGGAACAGGTTCGGGCCCAGCAGGTTCGGGCTCACCCGAGCCGCCTGCATCACCGGAGTTTGCTGCGTCACCCGCGCCACCTGCATCAGCTCGGCTCGCCCGGTCCCGCTCCTGTGTCCGCTCCTGTTCTTGTCGTTGCTCCTCGGCCTGCTCGTGGCGGGCTCTGGCGTCGTCCGCGGCGGAATGCGCCAGTGCCTGCGCGCG
>NZ_LVCU01000072.1:0-3848 GCF_001647185.1 Rhodococcus sp. EPR-147 | reverse complement strand
CGGTCGGTGAGCCACTGCCCCAGCTCCATCTGACGGGCCGCGGACCCGTCGGTGATACGCACCGATCGCGCGTACCACCGGGTCACCGACGAGAAGCCGAGCTTCATGGCAAGACCACGCCGGTCCATCTCCGCCAGCAGCGTCAATCGCATTGCAGCGAGCTCATTTTCGAGGGAAGACACGCCAGCGAGCTCGGAGACCAAATCCTGGTCACCGAGCCCGAACACATCCCCCCATGTCTTCACACCGGAAAAGCTATACCCACCCACCGACAAGTTCCTGAGACGCTGGTCAGCGTCTCCAACGGATACGAATGGGCCCCTTCGCGGTGGAGGGATCGACGACGGATCCCTTCTGGGTGATCTCGACTTCTCCCGCGTCGACCATGCGGCGGGCGGCGCGGCGAACCGGTTCCATCAACTCCCGCCAATTGTCCTCGGACAGTGCACGTGCGACGTCGGAAGGGCAGATCGTGGAGTCGCGGGATCGGGCGTCGAGCAGGGAACGGATCTTGTCTTCGAGTTCCTTGTCGGTGGTGCTCACCTTGTGCCGGCGGCATGCGTCGCTGCAGTACTTGATGTCATCCCAGTTCTTCTCCCACTTCTTGCGCCATTCGATTCGCCGTCCGCACGACGCGCAGACCTTGTCCGCGGGGTGAGCCGTGGGGGAGCGACGGGAATGAGCCATGCTTCGACAGTAACCTTCTCGCATGGCGATTCGACCCATCCTCGTTGCCGGCGACCCACGTTTGACGACCTGTGCCGCTCCCGTCACCGAGTTCGACGCGGAGTTGGCCGCGTTCGTGGAGGACCTGTTCGAGACCAACACTGCGGCGCACGGTGCCGGTCTTGCCGCCAACCAGGTCGGTGATCCGCGTGCGGTGTTCGTCTACGACCTCCACGACGGCGGAGTCCGTCATCGCGGGCACGTGGTCAATCCAGTGCTCGAGACGTCGGCGATCCCGGAGACGATGCCGGACCCCGAGGACGGTGAGGGGTGTCTGTCGGTCCCGGGGGAGCGGTACCCGACCGGCCGTGCGGACTGGGCCCGCGTGACCGGTGTCGATGTGGAGAACAATCCCGTATCCGTCGAGGGGCACGGCTACCTGGCGCGGTGTCTGCAGCACGAGTCCGACCATCTGGCCGGTCACCTGTACCTCGACCGTCTGATCGGCCGCAATCAGCGCGCAGCGAAGAAGATGATCAAGGCCCGAGGGTGGGTCGGGCCCGGCAACAGTTGGATGCCCGGGTCCGACTCTGACCCGTTCGGATGGTGATCTGATCCGTCGGTCAACATGCCCCGGTGATTCCGCACGCCGCTGCACGTTCCAGCTTCCAACGGCCCTCGGAGACAACGAAGTCGATGGAGGACACTCGCCCGACGGACGTTCCGCTCGCCTCGACCCGGCCGGGTGCGACGACGTCGATGCGGTCGAACGACAACTCCGACATGATCCCACCGCTGTCGAAGACCGCGGCATTCTCCTCGGCAGATCCCTCGAGCGCGTCGGCGCGGTCGGACCGCTCGGCGGTCCAGTCGAAGACGGTGCGGAAGATGGCGGTCGCCTCGTCCGGGGTCGGGATGGCGGAGGGTGCGACGGAGGGAGGAGGTGCCGGGAACGACGACGGCGCAACGTTCACCGCCGCCTCGATGGTCGGCTCGGGTTGCGTTGCAGCGCAACCGGTGAGGGCGACGAGAGCCAGTCCGCACAGGACGCGGCCGGCGATCATCAGAACGGGTTGTAGACGTAGAGCGTCCGGTAGTCCCATTCCGACGATCCGGCCGGGATTCGAATCTGAGTGAGGACTCGCCCGTTCTGGGTGCACCAGCTCTGGCCGTGGAACGACGAGCAGTCGATCTGCTGGCTCGTGCCGAACGGGCTGACGATCAACGATTTGGCGCTCGCTGCACCGTATGCCGCAGGGTCGAGGGCGCTCACGAAGTTCGCGGTCGAGTCCTTGGGTCCGAACGGGTTGTCGTCGGGTGCTGCGGACGCTGTCGACGCGACGAGCACTGCGCCGCCGATCGCCAGCGCGACTCCGGCGAGGACCTTCTTCAGCATGGTGGCTCCGTTCGTTTCGAGCGCGAATGCTCAGTGCTCATGGAATCGGCTGCAACCGACCGCGCGTTACGAACCGGCATCTCCCCCGAGGCGGCACACTGGAGTGCATGACAGCACTCGAAGCGCCCATCGTTGCCCAGCAGCTCGGCCGTCGCCTCGCGGTGTGGGGCGGTGGGAGTGTGCTCGCCGGAACGATGTTGGCGTTGCGCGGGTCCTCGCCTGCCCGGCGGGCGTTCGGGTTGCAGACGGCGGGGTGGGGCGCGATCGATCTGGCGATCGCGGGTGCAGGCGCGCTGAGCTCGAAGCCCCCGACGGCCGCGAGTTTGAGTCGGCTGCTGTGGATCAATGCCGGTCTCGACGTTCTCTACATCGCGACCGGTGCGCACATCGCCGTCAGGAAGCCTCGGTTCGGCGGCCGGATCACTGCTGACCAGGCCGTGGGTCACGGCACTGCCGTCGTCGTGCAGGGCGCTGCACTGCTCGCGCTGGACACGACTCACGCCCGCATGATTGCCGGCTAATCACACGAGTGTCATTCTCTCCGTAGGTGTTTTGTCAAGTACCGACATGCCCGATTTGTTGCGCGATCAGTAGATTTGCGTAACACTCGTCCCATCAGTCACATCAGTATCGTGGGTCACACGGGAAACGGTGGGTTCGTCTATGCGTGTACGTAGTCGGCAGATCGCTGTCGGGGCTGTCCTGGCGCTGGCAGTGAGCGGACTCAGCGCTTTGACTGCGCCCACCGTGTCGGCCGAACCGTGTGGTGGGCTCGGCGGGCCGGGCTCGTCTCCGCTGTTCGGGTCGTCGGGCAGCGCGGGCATGTCGGGTAAGAACCCGCAGGGTCCGCAGGGGCCGCTTCCTCGGATCACCGGCAACACGCAGAGCATCGCTTGGGTCACCGGTCCGCAGAGTGTGAACAACACCTACAACGACCTTGCGATGTCCGGTACCGACCTCGGGATCAGCTGGGACAACGGTGCCGGCCAGATCCTGATGGCGTTCGGTGACACGTTCGGCGACTGCTCCTCCGGCAATGCCCAGTGGCGCAGCAACGCGCTGTTCCGCTCGGACAAGGCGTCGACGAACTTGGCGCAGGGCATCGAGATCGGTCCAGCCGATCCCGCGGACAACACGTCCGGTGCCGTCGTGCGTGCAGACAACCCACGCTATGCGGCCGAGATCATCTCGAGCGCAAAGCTACCCAGCGTCGAGGACACGACCATCCCCACGGCGGCCATCGCGATCGGCAACACCCAGTTCATCAACTACATGTCGGTGCAGAGCTGGGGCACACCCGGTCGCTGGGTCACGAATTACTCCGCGACCGCGAAATCCACTGACAACGGCCAGAATTGGACGACGGATCCCAGGACCATCCGCGTCAACAAGGGTGTCACCATCCCCGGCTTCACCAACGTCCACGAAAGCCAGGGCAAGTTCCAGCAGAGTGCGTACGTCCTGGGCCGCGACGGCGAGTACCTGTACCAGTTCGGTACTCCCAACGGACGATTCGGCGACGCCTTCGTCTCGCGGGTCGCGCCTGCGGACATCGAGGATCTCGACGCGTACGAGTACTCGACGCAGGATCCGGATCCGACGAAGCAGTGGTCGAAGAACATCGGCGATACAGTCGCCGTCGTCAAGGGCCCGGTCAGTGAGATGTCGGTTGCGTGGAACGACTACCTCGGCCGCTACGTGATGATGTACGGGGACGAGAACTCTCGCACTCTGGTCGCTCGAACGGCAGACAACCCCGAGGGTCCGTGGAGTGCGCCGAGGACCA
>NZ_LVCU01000071.1:0-4462 GCF_001647185.1 Rhodococcus sp. EPR-147 | reverse complement strand
GGTCGGACTACAACGTGCTGCTGTTGAAGACGAACCTCGATGCGCTGAAGTGATCTGCATCGATCGTTCGATCGCCGCGTAGAGGTAGGCGTCGACGTCCAGATCGAGGTCTGCGCCGAGCAGTCCGCGGCGAGTGGTCGAAAGATACCTGCTCGACGGTTCGCCGGGCTCGCGCACGGTCGAACTGGTCAGCGTGAAGGCGGACCTTCCGTGGATGTCCGGAAGCCGTAGCAGTGCATCATATTTCCCGCGGAAGCTCTCGCCCTCTCGGTCCACTGTCAGCTGCGCCCACTGTCCGATGGCGAGCGTCTCCGTCGCCCCGATATCGACGGCTGCGACGACGTTCTCGACCGCGGCCAGATGAGCGAACTGGGCTCGCTCGATCAGATATCCGCGCCCTACAGAGCGATTCGCCGGATCGACCGTCGTGCAGATGAATGCGGACGCTCCGGTCCAGCGCCGGGAGACTCCCGCGAAATACAGCGCATGATCGATCCACAGCCATCGTTCTTCGGCGGGTGGTGACGCAGTGGGTGCCGGTGGGTGCGCACCGAATTCGGAGCGCTCGTCGGACCCGGTCAGGTAGGTATGGAACCTCTCGCGCAGCAGGTTGGACCCGTACGAGACGTACCACAGCCGATCGGTCACTCGGTCTCGAACAGCTGCCGGTATGCCTCGGCGAGCAGGTCGGACGCGAGGTCGTGGTTGTGTGATGCTGCGCCCGTTGAGTTTCCGGATCGCATCAGCCGGGCGTTGAGACCGTAGGCGAGGTCGTCGAACGCGTCGTCGTCGATGCCGAGGTCGACGTCCACGTCTTCTTCCAACAGAGCGCCGAGGTCGATCGACCACGACCACACGCGTTCGTCCCGGTGCGGACCGCGTCCTGCGCTGACCGTCTCGTTGGAGACCTCGAGCTGCTCGTCGGTGCGGTCGCGCGGAACGTTGGTGTTGATGCGCAGGTCGAGTTCTATGGTGTCGTCGTCGTGCACGATCTCGTCGACGCGGAGCGTCTCGAAGCCGCCGCATGTCAGCGTCACCAAGCGTCGCGGACCGGTCTCGGCGAGGTCTTCGGACAGGGCAGCGATCTGCCACAGGTACTTCTCGGTGTTCGCCGGGTCGGGGATCGAGGAATTGATGTAGTCGGCCACGATGCTGCGGATGGCGGGGTACGCGATGTGGTCGGACAGTTCCCAGAACTGCCTGCGTGCCTTGCCGACTGCCGTGTCGAGCAACGTCGCCCGCTTGGCTCTTTCTTTCGGCAGTGCGGATTTCGCGCTCGGTGCTTCGCCGATCGCGCCAGGATCGGAAGGGCGTTCGCGGAGGCGGGTCAGGCGCGACACGAGCTCCTGCAGCTGCTCCAGCTGATCTGCAGTTCCGGCCGCGAAATCGAGTGCCTCGATGTCGGCCCACACGTCGAGGTCCGCGGCGAACCGCGCGGCGACCGAATCTGCGTAGCCCGCGTAGGCCGAGCCGTCGGTGAAGTGCAGAACGTAGAGCCCGGCTCGGTGTTCCTTGGCCGCGAAGACCGTGGCGATGGATCCGGCGTCGGTGACGTCGAATCGTTCGTAGGCGAATCCGTCGGGTGTGGCAGCTGCGGTCATGGTCGTGAATCTACCGATTCGAGTGGAGAGCACCTATTTTCCACCTACGTCGCTTTATCGACTATCCGTTCCTCGCGCAGACGTATCAGGTGAACCCTTCCGAAGTGGCGCGTCGAATCTTGCTCGACGACCTCGCCGCCGTCACCGCTGTCTGGTGGTCCGCGATCGGCGGCAGCGATCCGAGTTGAGCTGCTGAGCAATTGCCGCGACGCGTGATCGTAACTGCCGAGAAACACCTCCGGTCTACGTTCGGGTTTCGGACAATTCAGGAGGCATCATGGCGCGGTCGATGGCGGAGCAGGCAGCGGAGACGATCACCAAGGGGATCGGACGTCGCGGATTCATTCAGGCGGTGGCCGCGCTGGGCGCGGGCGTCGGAATCGCCGGAACGGCAGCCTGTTCGACGTCGTCGTCGACGACCGCCGCCGCCGCGAGTTCGTCGGCCCCGGCACCGGTCGGGATTCTTCAGCCCGGCGCGGGCGACATCTCCGGCGATCACTACCTGAGTTCCGAAGTCGACAAGGTTCTGTGGGGGTACGTCCCGACGGTCGAGTCCGAATCGGTGCTGCAGATGAAGTCCGGTGAGACGGTGACCATCGATGCGCTCAGCCACGAGGGAATTCTCGAAGACCAGGGCCGCGATCCCGTCGAGTTCTTCGGCGGCAAAGGTGTATCCGAATCCGATGTGCTGCAGGACGCCATCGACATCGCCGGCGGGTACGACCGGACGGTCCGCAACTTCGACGTCGACGGACCGCACGTGGTGACGGGCCCGGTGTTCGTCGAAGGTGCGCAGCGTGGTGATGTGCTCAAGATCGAGACGCTCGAGGCGATTCCCCGCGTGCCGTACGGTGTGGTGTCGAGCCGGCACGGCAAGGGTTCTCTGGCGGTGACCGCGTCCGGTGAGGCACCCGCAGGTATCAGCCTGGACGAGGTGATGCCGCCGATCGGCAGCGATGGCAGGCCGTCGGGTGATCCGACGCAGTACGGCAACGTCTCCACGTTCACCGCCGTCGAGGACGGGCAGGGTGTGATGCGTTACGGCGATGCGGCCGTGCGCTTTCCGCTGCGCCCGTTCATGGGCATGATGGGCGTGGCGTTCGCCAGCGACCCGGGCCTGACGTCACCCAACGCGAACTCGATTCCGCCGACGCTCGGCGGCGGCAACATCGACGTCGGTTTGCTCGGTGTCGGATCGACGTTCTACCTCCCGGTGTTCGCCGAGGGTGCGTTGTTCTACGTCGGCGATCCGCACATGGCGATGGGCGACGGGGAGGTGGCGCTGACCGCGATGGAAGGTTCTCTGCGCGGAACCTTCCGGCTCACTGTCTGCAAGGCGGGCAGTGGTGATGCCCCGTCCGTCGCGTACTCGTATCCCTTTGCCGAGAACGAGGACTCGTGGATTCCGATCGGTCTGTCCGACCCGGACGGTGCCGTCGGCGGCCAGAGTTCGGACCTGAACGCCGCCATGCGTCGCGCCGTGGTCAACGCGCTCGACTTCCTCGAGACCGACCTCGGTATGGACCGGGCGACGGCCTACGCGTACCTCTCCGCGGCCGCGAACTTCACCGTGTCGCAGGTCGTCGACAAGACGGTCGGCGTGCACGGTCAGATCTCCAAGGCGCACTTCGACCGGTAGGAGTGCGCCTCCGGCGCAGTGGCGCGGGTAAGTGCCTCAGGGGGCACTTGATCACGCCACTGCCGAAGGCACCTCAGCGCTGTGCCGTCGCGATGAAGTGGCGGGTGGCGGCGTCGACGATATCCGCTGGGGTGACGGCTATCTCGTCGTTCAACCACGCGATGACCAGTTCCGCGAGTCCGCCGATGAACAGCAGGCCGTTGATCTCGGATTGTGGCTGCGGCCAGGCCTGTTCGCCGAACAGCTCGCGTGACTGCTCGGCGACCAGATGGGCGAACGCGCGCATGGACTGTCGTCGATAGTCGCGCAGTGAGTCGACGGCCAGCGACTCGATCATCGCGACGCGGCCCTTGCGTCGGTCGTCGGTGAGAACGCCGACGAACGCGGCGATGGCGTTGTGTACCTGGTCCTCGACGGTGGGGGCGGGGGAGTGCAGAGCGTCCAGGGCAGCGGCCCGGATCTCGTCGGATACCGACTCCACTACTTTCTCGAGCACATCCTCTTTGCTGGAGAAGTTTTGGTAGAAGTAGCGCTCGGTCAGCTTCGCCTCCGCGCAGATCGCGGTCATGGTCGTGTTCTGGGCACCGGCCGTCGAGAACACTTCGAGTCCGGCTTCGAGCAACCGTGCGCGACGGTCGGCGGTGCGATCGTCTGCGCTCATGCCGTTGTAGCGGCGCGTGGAAGCCATGAGTAGATCTTGACAGAGGGAGCAGGTGTGACGCAGACTACATCCCATCTGACAGGACGCTCTGTCAGATTGACGGAGGTCGACAATGGCACGTGCTCTCGCTGCTCCACCTGCTGATTCAACGCTCCAACCGGTCTACGGCGACGGCGGTATGCCCGTCGTCGGGCACACGCTCGAGTACATCCGAGATCCCCTCAAACTGCTCGGGAGTCGGTGGGAGAAGTACGGCGAGGTGTCGTGGCTGACGATGGCCGGTCAGAAGTGGGTCACCGTTCTGGGTCCGGACGCATGCCAAGAGGTGTTGCAGAACGCCGACAAGGCGTTCGCGAACGGTGACGGCTGGTCCCTGCTGATCGGCCCGTTCTTTCACGGCGGATTGATGTTGCTCGACTCCGAGGAGCATCTGAAGCACCGACGGATCATGCAGCAGGCCTTCACCAGGGACCGGCTCACCAAATCCGTCGAGGCGTTGAATCCTGTCACCGCAACCGGTTTGGACGCGTGGCAAGGCGGGCGCGACGTTCAGGTCTACCC
>NZ_LVCU01000070.1:0-35339 GCF_001647185.1 Rhodococcus sp. EPR-147 | reverse complement strand
GACCACGCGGCCCTTGTCGAACACCACCACGTCGTCGGCCAACCGCTCGGCCTCGTCGAGGTACTGCGTCGTCAGCAGCACCGCGGTGCCGTCCCCGGTCAGTCCTTCGACCACGTCCCAGAGCTCACCGCGACTGCGCGGATCGAGGCCGGTGGTCGGTTCGTCGAGTATCACCAACGGTGGCCGCGCGACCAAGGCACCGGCCAGGTCGAGACGTCGACGCATACCGCCCGAGTACGTCGACGCCGCCCGTCCCGCAGCGTCCTCGAGGTGGAACATCGCCAGCAATTCCTTGGCTCGCTTGCGGGACCGCGACCCGCCGAGCCCGTAGAGCCGACCGAGCATCCGCAGATTCTCGTACCCGGTGAGGCGGCCGTCGACGGCGGCGTACTGCCCGGACAATCCGATCAGCCCGCGCACCGCCCGCGGATTCTCCGCCACGTCGATGCCGGCGACCGTCACCGATCCGCTCGTGGGAGCGCTGAGGGTCGCGATGATGCGCACCGCGGTGGTCTTGCCCGCGCCGTTGGGACCCAACACCGCGGTCACCGTCCCCGCGGGCACCACCAGGTCGACGCCGCTGAGCGCCACGTGATTGCCCTTGCGGCCCACGTACTCCTTGACGAGGTTCCGCACCTCGACCACTGTCTCGCTCATCGGTACTGCCCCGATGCGGCTGCCGGAGTGCGTGATTCGATGCTGCGCGCCACCTCGGCCAGAGCCTTCGGGGTACCCATCTCGTTGTGGGTCGTCTGAACCGGATGATCTGCGATGGTCCCACCGACGAATTGTCGCCATTCCCAGGGGGATCGAGGCACACCGCGGTAGCGCGACGCGGAGAAGAACGTGAGGTCGCCGCCGAAGAACTCGGGCCGATGCTCGTAGCCTAGGCGAACGAACAGACGGTACCGGTCGTACAGGCGTCGAATCTGATCGTCGTCGAGCAACGTCGCCGCCCCGCCTTGCCTGCGCACCAGCGCGATGGCGTCGTCGAGAGTCAGATCGTCCTCGACCTCGAACTCGCCCACGAACTCGCGCAGCAGGTCCGCCACCGACATCTCCTGCCTCGGTGCCGTCTCCTCGCACAGCGGATACGCGTCGAGAACGATCAGTTCCACTGTCTCGCCCTGCTTCTCGAACTCGACGGCCATCGCCTGCGCGATGAGCCCGCCGAGCGACCAGCCCGCGAGACGGTACGGCCCCTCGGGGAACTCCATACGGATCGCGTTGACGTAGTCGCGCGCCATCTCTTTCACCGATTCCGGTTCCGGTGCGGTGGTGACGATTCCGCGAGCCTGAATTCCGACGACGGGAGTGTCCGCATCCAGATACGGAAGAATCCCGGTGTAGCTCCA
The DNA here is from genome assembly GCF_001647185.1 of Rhodococcus sp. EPR-147. Taxonomy (NCBI): domain Bacteria; kingdom Bacillati; phylum Actinomycetota; class Actinomycetes; order Mycobacteriales; family Nocardiaceae; genus Rhodococcus; species Rhodococcus sp. EPR-147. The sequence goes on along the minus strand of NZ_LVCU01000070.1, from coordinate 33,984 downwards.
CACCAATCCGATGGCCGGATGAATGCAGAACAGCGGTGTCCGATCGGACGATCCTCCGCGCAGCGGTATCAGGACGTCGAACGGAGATCGCGCACGCAGAGTCACCGGAGCCTGTTGGGCGGCGACACCGCTGTGGCCCAGCGCATCGAGTCGGGCTGCGATCGCGTCAGGCGTGGCGACGTCGAAGAACCACGTCACGTCCACTCGATCTCGATCGGAATCGGCCACCTGCTCGCGCAGCGTATCCATCACCATGACTGCGGCCAGGGAATTGCCGCCGAGGGCAAAGAAATCGGAGTCCGCGTCGACGGTGTCGACATCGACCGCAAGCACGGCTGCAAAAGCTGATCGCACCGAATCGACCGTCGAACCGGTGGGACGAGCGACGCTGGCCGTCACCGGTCCCGCAGCGAGCGCGACCCGATCGACCTTTCCGTGTGAGGTGAGGGGGAGCCTGTCGTGCAGCACTATTCGCGCGGGCACCAGATGTCGGGGGAGGACCTCGGACATACCCGCACGAAGGTGATCGACATCGACGACGTCCGTGGTACTCACGTGCGCGACGAGTGACGAACCGGTCGCGGTGTCCTCGACGAGCACCACCGCGGACTGCACCGACGGGTTCGCCGACAGCACCGCCTCGACCTCGGCCGGCTCGACCCGAACTCCGCGAATCTTGGTCTGCGAGTCCGACCGTCCGAGAATCCGTAGCTGTGCACCGTCCGGCGTCGAGGCGGAGCGAACGAGGTCCCCGGTTCGGTAGAGCCGTGAGCCCGCATCGCCGTACGGGTTCGCGACGAATCGGGTCGCCGTCAATGCGGGCCGATCGAGATAGCCCCGAGCCAGGCCGGCACCGGCGATATAGAGCTCGCCGATGTTCGGTCCGTCCACCCTGCGCAGGTCGGAATCGAGGATCAGCGTCGACGTGCCCGGTACCGCTGACCCGATGTGCGGTGCCACAGCAGCCTTCTGCAGACCCATCGTTGCCGCGACCGTCGACTCGCTGGGGCCGTACGCGTTGACGAAGCGGCGGCCCTCCGCCCAGGTATCCAGCAACGCTGCCGACAGCGCCTCGCCTCCGGTGCCGATCGCGGTCACCGACAGCAATGCGTCGGGCGAGAGTGTCCCCAGAGCCGCCGGGGTGATGAAGATCGTGTCGACCCGTTCGCGTCGGATCAGGTTGCCGAGTTGAGTACCCGCGAAGGTCGACGACGGTGCAACCACACAGGTCGAGCCGCGAACGACGACCAACAGCATTTCCAGAATCGCGGCATCGAATCCCGGCGACGCCACGTGCAGAACCCGGGACCGGGGACCGGTGTCGAACTGCAGCCCCAGCGATACCGCGAATCGCTCGAGCCCGCGATGAGTGACTGCGACCGGCTTCGGCCGACCCGTCGTTCCCGAGGTGTAGACGACGTAGGCGATGTCGTCGGGATGCGGCCGTGGTGCAGGCTTGTTCCAGTCGACCGGTTCGACGTCCCGAATCGATCGCCACGTCACACTCTCGCGCGGTAGGTCCGCGTCCGGGCCGTCGCACAGACCCAGGATCGGAGCCGAGTCCTCCAGGATGTAGCGCAACCGCTCGCTCGGGTAAGACGGGTCCAGCGGCAGGACGGCCGCACCTGTTCGCGCGATCGCCCAGAACGCGGTGACCGAGGCCAGGGAACGCTGAGCTGCGAGAGCAACGCAGGTCCCCGGCCCCGCACCGGCCCCGCGAAGCGAATCGGCCAGGGTGGCAACGGCATCGTTCAGCTCGCGGTAACTCATCGAACCGTCCGCCGCAGCGACTGCCACCGCATCCGGATCGAGTGAGACGGCCGCGTCGAACAGCGCGCCGAGTGTGGGAGGAGAAAGAACGATCTCCGACGCGTCGAGCAGATCACCGACGGTGCTCGACGGCTCTGCGGCAGCTCGATCGAGTAGTTCGACCAAGTGTTGCCCCAGATGACGAACGGTGCTGGGAAGGAACAGGTCTCGTGCGTAGGTGATGCGTACGTCGGCGCTGCCGTGGTGGCTTGGGCGGACGGACACCACGAGGTCGAACGCCGAGGTGGTGATCGGGGCTTCGATCGTGGCGATGGTTCGGTCGCCGGTATCGATCGTCAGCGGCGGTGAATCCTGCACGGCGAGAACGATTTGAACGACGGGATTGCGGGCGGGGTGACGCGGTTGTCCGAGCGCGGACACGACCTCGTCGAACGGGATCATCGCATGCTCGAACGCGTCGAGGTCGGTCTCGCGTACCTCGGCCAGTGCCTCCGAGAACGACGCGGACCGAGCGAAGCCGGTGCGCAGTGCGAGCGTGTTGACCGCCATGCCCACCATCGAGTCGAGAGCCGTGCCACCGCGTCCCGAGTGCGGTGTACCGATCACGACGTCCGTGCTGCTGCCGGCCGAAGTTCCGACGGATGCAAGCGCGGCGAGCGCGGTGTGCACCACCATGAATTCCGAGGACCGGTGGGTTCGGGCGAGGCTGCTCACCCGGGCACGCACCTCGGCGGACATCGACACCGTGACTGTGCCCGCCCGTCCGGTGGGAGCACTCGGCCGCGATATGTCCAACGGAACGGCGTGTTCGACGGGGGCGTCGCGCAGCGTCTGCGTCCAGTAGTCGAGGCCGGTTGCTCGCGCTCCGTCGGTCATCGCGGCTTCGAGTGCGAGCTGGTACTCGGCGTACTGCAGCGGCAGGCTCGGCCACATCGGGGTGTTGCCACTCTCGCGAGTGGTGTACGCGAACAACAGATCAGCAGAGAGCGGGGCGATCGATTCACCGTCGGCGGCGATGTGGTGCACGACCAAAACCACCACGTGCTCGTCGTCCCCGGTTCTCGCCACCGTGGCTCGGACCGGAAGTTCGATCGACAGATCGAAGCGGTGCGCACCGGCCTGGGCCAGAAGGTCGGTGATCGAGCAGCTTTCGCGCGAGTCCGCGATGCTCACCTCGACTCGTCGCTGCGGCCAGATCCGCTGCACCGGTCCCGTCGGCGTGGTCGGGAACGTGGTTCGCAACGACTCGTGGCGCAGCACCACGTCGTTCAGTGCCTCTTCCAGCACATGGGGGTCGAAGGCACCGGTGACGCGGAGGCCGCCCACGATGTTGTACGCCGTTGCCGTCGAGGCGATCCGGCTCGTGATCCACATGGCCTGCTGCTGAGGGGAGAGAGGGATCGACGGGCCCCTCGTGGAGCGAACGCGCTCGATCAGTTCGGTGGTGAGCCAGTGTGATCGTTGTATCGAGTCCTCGGGATTCTCTAGAACTGTGTCGAGGTGCGCGGCAAGCTCGGCAACCGTGGGGTTGTCGAAGATCGCCCGAACCGGGACGTGGTGGTCCAGGCTCTCGCCGATACGGGTGGCGTATCGCGTCGCGGACAGCGAGGTGCCGCCGAGGGCGAAGAAGTCGGCCGAACTTCCCACCGACGGTACGTCGACGATCTCGCAAAGAATTTGCAGCAAAGTCGATTCCAGCTCTGTTCGCGGCTCGTCGTCGACGGAGATGACGTCGAACGACGGTGCAGGCAGGGCAGATCGGTCCAATTTGCCGACCGGGGTGAGCGGGATGGCGTCGAGGACCACGATCCGGGCGGGCACCATGTGTCGTGGCAGCCGCTCGCGGACGATGCGCGTTACGTCACCGACGTCGACGGTGTCGTCACCGTGCACGTAGGACACGAGCACGGTCTCCCCGGACGGGGAGGTGGCCGTCGTCGTCACGGCGAAATCGACCCCGGGTATCGCACCGAGAACTCCGTCGATCTCACCCAATTCGATTCGCAGACCGCGGATCTTGACCTGGAAGTCGCTGCGGCCGACGATCTTCACCGTCGGGTCGACTGCGCCGTCGACGTACGCGAGATCCCCCGTGCGGTACATCCGTGACCCGGGAGGACCGAATGGATCAGCGACGAATCGGGTGGCCGTCAGCGCGGGACGATCGACATATCCGCGCCCGAGTTGCCCACCGGACAGGTGCAATTCGCCGGTGACGCCGCTCGGTACCGCAGACAGTCGTGTGTCGAGAACGGTCGCGCGGACGCCGGCGACCGGCATCCCGATGGATACGTCCCGGGTCGGTTCGAGAATCGGGAGATGAGTGGAGATGGTGGATTCGGTCGGCCCGTAGACGTTGACGATACGACGCCCTGCCGCTGCGATCGCGAGCAACTCCGGCCCGAAGTTCTCGCCCCCGATGCCGATCGTGGTCATCGACGACAGATCCGGACCGGTGAGGTCGAGGGTGGCCAGCACCGACGGCGTCAGGAAGCAGTGCGTCACCTGGTGGACGTCGATCACCGCTTCGAGTTCTTCCGCACCGACGATGTCGGCGGGAGCGACCGCCAACGTCCCGCCCGAGCGAATTGCGAGTGCGATCTCGAGCATCGACGCGTCGAAACTCGGTGAGGCGAAGGCCAATACGCGTGAACGCGAATCGGCCCCGAACGCGCGTACCAGCTCGGCCCCTGCGTCGGAGTAGGCCTGCCGGGAGATTTCGACGCCCTTCGGAGTGCCGGTGGTTCCCGAGGTGTAGATGACGTACGCCGCATTGGCCGCAGACACCGCCGGGGCATCGCGGCCGTACGTCCCGGCATGGGCGAACAGCGAGTCCAGCGTCATCCAGAAGTCGTTCGAACCATCGGTGCGCAGGTGCGTGAGACCGACGACGGCGCGGCTGTCGCGCACCATGAATTCGCGGCGGTCCTCCGGGTAGGCGGGATCGACCGGTACGTACACGCCTCCCGAGCGGGCGACGGCAAGCACGCACAGCACCGATTCCATGGAGCGAGGCAACATTCCGACGACTCTGGTCTCGGCCCGCACACCTCGACTGCGAAGAGTTGCGGCCCCGCGAGTGACGAGTGCGTCGAGATCGCCGTACGTCATGGATCGTTCGTCTTCCACCAGCGCCACGGCTGTCGGCGAACGCCGCGCGCAGTCTCGCAGTGCGCGGTCGATGCTGACGCCCCATGGATCGGCTCGACCGCTGAGCATCGGCAGCAGCCTCGCGCGTTCGCATGGAACCAGCACGTCGATTCGGTGGATCGGACGGTCGGGTTCGGCGGTCATCTGGGCGAGTACCGACGTCAGACGCTGCAGCAGCGCGTCGGCGGTGGGCTCGTCGTAGAGGTCTCGGGCGTAGGTCAGCACGATCGTCGTCTCGTCAGGCCTGGAGGCCGATCGGGCGAGAACCACTTCGAGGTCGTACTTGGTGACGGGTAGGTCGATGCCGTACGTGCTCACGGTTCCGCCGCCGATCTCCATATCGACATCGGGGGTGACGCGGTCGGTCAACATCACCTGGAACAGCGGGTGGCGACCGGGGAGGCGTACCGGATCCAGATGTTCGACCAGGGAGTCGAAGGGCATGTGTCCGCGAGAGAGCGCCTCGATGTCGACACCTCGGACTGCGAGCACGTGCTCGCGCACGGAATGGCTCGGCGTGACCTCGGTGCGCAGGACAACAGAGTTGACGAACATTCCGACCACGCGGTCGAGGTCAGGATGCCCGCGCCCCGCCACAGCGGTACCGATCACCACATCGTCGCCGACACCCGAACGGGACATCAGCAGCGCCAACGCGGCGTGCACGACCATGAACTCCGTCGATCCGGTGCCTGCGGCCAGGCGATCGACGGCAGCCTTCGCGTCGGGGCTCAGCACGGTGGAGACGGCCCCGCCGAGGCCGGTCGGCGTACTGGGACGGGCGCGCATGGTGCCCGGTGGACGGGTGTCGGGAAGGCCCGCGAGAGTATCGGACCACCACGTCCGGAGAGCACTCAGCGACGAAGCGGTGTCGGTGGCCTCGCCCAACTGGGCACGCTGCCACGCGACGGCATCGGCGTACTGCACGGGAAGTGAATCCCACTGCGGTGCAGTGTCTTCCAATCTCGCCCGGTAGGCCTCGCCGATGTCGGCAGCCAAGACGCCCAGTGACCACCCGTCGACGCAGATGTGGTGCAGGACGATCGCGACGACGTGTTCGTCACGGTCCGGTAGCGAGATCACTCGGCCACGAAGTGGCAGATCGTGTTCGAGATCGAAGGGGCGCGTAGCGATCTCGGACAGGGAGTCGAGCAGTGCTGTGTCGTCGACATCAGCGCCGTCGATGGTCACGGCATCGAACCGCAGAGGATTCTCGGGGGCCGGGGCGTCCAGGATCAGCTGTAGGGGCACATCTTCGGACGGGTCGATGCGGAAGACGGTGCGCAAGCTCTCGTGGCGCCGGACGACGTCCTCGAGTGCCAGCCGAATGGCAGGGATATCGAGCTCGCCGCGGACTTTAAGAGCGAGCGGAATGTGATACGCGGCCGACGGCTGGTAGCGCTCGATCCACCACATGCTGCGCTGCGAGGGCGAGGCGGGCAACGGCTCTGTACGCGAAACAGCAACCGGTGCAGTGGACCCAGCGTCGTCGGCGAGGTCGACGACGGCGGCGGCCAGTCGCTCGACCGTCGAATGCAGAAAGACCTCGCGCACGCCGACGCGGTATCGGCCGTCGGCGGCGAGGCGAGCGGCGACGACGGTGGCGAGCAACGAGTTGCCGCCGAGGGCGAAGAAGTCGTCCGTGGCCGACACCGACGGCACGTCGAGAACCTCCGAGAACACCTGGGCGACAATGACTTCCTGCGGTGATTCAGGCTCGCGCCGATCGGCCACGACCTGTTCGACGGGCTCGGGCAGCAGGCGGCGATCGACCTTGCCGTTGGTGTTCAACTCGAACGCATCGAGCACGTTCACGCGGTGGGGCACCATGTACGCGGGGAGAACGCCGACGAGCGAGGCGGTCACCTCGTCGGGGTCGAGCACCGCATCGTTCTCTGCGACGACATAGCCCACGAGGGTGCGGGCCACCCCGTCGCCGTGCACGACCACGACGGCGTCACTGACCTGTGGGTGGGCGCGAAGTGCCTCCTCGATCTCACCGAGCTCGATCCGGAACCCACGCACCTTGACCTGATGGTCGCGTCGGCCGATGTAGGTGAGTTCTCCTGTGGCAGTCCATCTGACGAGATCGCCGGTTCGGTACAGCCGACCCCCTCCGAAGGGGTCGGCCACGAATCGGCTCGCCGTCAGTCCGCGTCGATCGTGGTAGCCGCGCGCCACCCCGGTCCCGCCGATGTAGAGCTCGCCCACGCATCCCGGGGGAGTCGGGTCCAGTCGGCGGTCCAACACGTAGGCGCGAATGCCGTCGATAGGACGCCCGAGTGCAACTTTCTTTCCTGCTTCGAGCGGGCCGAGGGTGACGGCGACCGTGGTCTCGGTGGGGCCGTAGACGTCGACCATCCGTCGTCCGGGAGCCCAGTCGTCTACCAGCGCGGCAGGCACTGCGTCGCCGCCGACTCCGATCGAGACGAGTGTCGACCCGGCGGCGGGGGAGACCGTCGCCAGCGCGGACGGCGTGATGAACCCGGCGTCGATGCAGTGCTCGGTGAGCAGCGCCCCGAGTTCGTCGCCGCCGTACACCCCGGTGGGCAGCACCACGAGGGTTCCGCCGGCACCGAAAGCCAGGAACATCTCGAGCACGGATGCGTCGAAACCCGGTGACACGAAGTGCATCACCCGTGACCCGACGATCGTGGCGTGGGCCGCGATGGCCGCGTCGGCGATGGGGCCGATACCGCGATGGGTGACGGCAACGCCTTTGGGGACGCCGGTGCTGCCGGATGTGTAGATCACGTACGCGAGATGATCGAGAGTGAGTGGGGCGAGGCGGTCGGCGTCGGTGATCGCACCGTCGGTGAATCCACGCGCGGGATCGTCCTCGACGAGGATCCAGTCGATCTCGGACGGCAGTCGGCCGTGCATGTCTCGCGTCGTCACACCGACGCGCGCGCCACAGTCCGCCAGCGTGCGCTCGATGCGATCGAGTGGATGCGCAGGATCGATCGGTACGTACGCACCGCCTGCCTTGGTGATGGCCCACACTATGGTCACGGATCTGTGCGAGCGTGGGAGTACCACGGCCACAGGCACGTCCGGGCCGACCCCCATCGAGATCAGCTGGCGTGCGAACGCATTCGAGCGACGGTCGAGCTCGCGGTACTCGACCACGGTGTCACCATCGACGACCGCGGGACGATCCGCCGCACGACGCACACCGCGGCCGAAGATTTCCGGCAGGGTTGCCAGAGCAGCAGGCGCACCGCCGCTCCACTCGTCAAGCAGGAGTCGATGATCCGAGTCGGTGAGCACGCCGATGGAGTCGATCGGGCAGTCGGGTTGCCGGGTTGCGAACTCGTGCAGGAATCGAGCGAAACGCGCACTGTGCATTTCGATGTCGGCCAGCTCGTACGTGGCAGGGTTGCCCTCGATGTCGACGCGCATCTGCCCGTTGTCGGAGTTCGTGTGCAGGGTGACGGCCATGTCTGCCGTCGGACCCGAGGTCAACAGGTCCAGCCGCGCGTCCAGATCGCCCAGCCGAATCCGGTCACCGAACAGCATCGGGTTGATGGTCGGCCCCAGGGTTGCCCCCGAGGCCCGCAGGTCTCCGGCGATCTCCGCCGCGGGGAGCAGCTGGTGCCGAAGAGCACCTCCGATGCGATGGCCGATGTTCTCGATCAGATCGGCAATGGTGGTCGTCGATCCGACTCGGGCTCCGATGGGAACGGCGTTCGCCGTCATGGATGCAGATGATCTCGCCCAGGCGGTGACGCGAGCAGCCATCGGAAGGGTGAGAACGACGTCGTCGGTGTCGGTAGCGCGGGCGAGGTACGCCGCGAAAGCCGCGACCACCAGAGCGGCGACGGTGGTCTTGTGCGTTCCGGCCGCACTGGCAAGGGCTTGGTCGGTCTGCAGGTCCAGCGTCCTGTTGCACCGATGATTGAACGACGACGGTTCGGCCGTGCGTCCGGAGAACGACACCGGTTCCGGGAGTTCGGCCGCCACTGCCGCCCAGTACGCACGGTCCTTCTCGATTCGTGCCGACGCCCGATACGCCGCCTCGGCCTCGACGAACGCGCGTGGGTGCCTCGCCCTGCGCGGCGGCGGGATCTCACCGCGTTCGAGTGCCGAGTAGACCTCGCCGGTACGGACCGCGACCACTGCCGAACCGAATCCGTCGATCACGGTGTGGTGTGCTCGTGCGTACCAGAAGTACCGGAGGTGACCGACTTTCAGGACCGCCGACCTGGAAAGTGGTGTCGAGTACAGGTCGATCCGAGCGGTGAACTCCGCTTTCATCCAATCGCGTGCGGCCGCGATCGGGTCGGGAGATCCGGTGAGGTCGTGGTACTCGAGTTCGGTGGGCAGAATCGCTGCATCGACGAACTGACGCACGGTGTGCGGACCGTCCTGGCCGTCGCCGGGGGCGAGGAGTCGGGTCAACAGCGAACCCGTTTCGGCGGCGGTGATGCGCACCGAGTCGACGAGGAGATCGAAATTCAGGTCGCCACGGACGTCCATGTAGTGCGCAACGCTGTGTGCGGCATGCGGATGCAACTGCTGTGCCAGCCACATCGCGTACTGCGAGGACGTCAACTCGAACGTATCTTCGTAGTCGTCGTCCAACGTCACGAACCCGAGTACCTGATTTGAATCGGTCACCATTACCCCTGCGCAACTGTGCGCCCCGTCGTATCCCACTTGCTCGGAACCCCGATGGAACGGTAGCAAACTCCGCGTAGGTTGGAACGGCTCTTTACGTACCGACGTGCAGTGAAACTGGTTTATTACTGAACTCGAGGTTTGTTTAGCCAGTCTCGGCAAATATCTTGTGTAGCAACGCTCGGCGGTGTAGGAGTCAGGAAATGGACGCCGAAGACCGCCCCGAGCGGGCGCTCGGGGCGGTCGGCCACGGTGTTCCGAACGGTGCCGCTACACCAGCTCGATGACGTTCAATGCCCCGTCGGCATGCGAGCTACGCAGTCGCTTCTTGTCGTACTTGCCGACGCTGGTTTTCGGGACCTCGTCGATGAAGGTCCATCGCTCCGGCAGCTGCCAATGCGCCACGCGGCTGTCGAGGAACTCCTTCAGTTCTTCGGCTGTCACCGATGCGCCCTCGCGGACGACTACGGCCACCAGGGGCCGCTCGTCCCACTTCGGATCGGGCACACCGATCACCGCGGCCTCGCGAACGGCCGGGTGTCCCATCACCTGATTCTCGAGTTCCACCGACGAGATCCACTCGCCCCCGGACTTGATGATGTCCTTGGAGCGATCGGTCAGTCGTAGGTAGCCGCCCTCGGAGATGGTGCCCACGTCACCCGTCCGCAGCCAGCCGTCGTCGAACTTGTCGTCTGCGTCGGCGCGATAGTAGCTGCCGGTGATCCATGGGCCACGGACTTCGAGTTCACCGACGGTCGCACCGTCCCACGGCAACACCGTGCCTGCATCGTCGACGAGTCGTGCGCGAACACCGGCGACGAATCTGCCCTGCGTGCAACGTAAATCGAACTCGTCCTCAGCCGACAGCCCGGCATCGGGCTTGCCGGACGTGCCCAGAGGCGAGGTCTCGGTCATGCCCCAGGCCTGCGAGATGTGCACCCCGTACTTCTCGTGGAACGCCCGCATCAAACTCGGTGGACACGCGGCACCGCCGACCACCACGTCACGCAGACTCGACAGATCGGCCGGGTGCTCGTCCAGGTGAGCGAGCAGGGCCTGCCAGATGGTCGGAACGGCCGCCGCGGCTGTCGGACGCAGTGTCGACATCATCTCCGCCAACGGAGCCGGCTGCAGAAACCTGTCGGGCATGATCAGTGACGCACCGACCATCAGCGCTGCATAGGGCAATCCCCACGACATCGCGTGGAACATCGGCACGATGGCCAAGACCTTGTCGGACTGCGCAATTGCCATCGCGTCGGTCATGCAGGCCTGCATCGAATGCAGGTAGATGGAGCGATGTGAATAGACGACACCCTTGGGGTCGCCGGTGGTGCCCGAGGTGTAACACATTGCGGCAGCGGATCGTTCGTCGAGCTCGGGCCAGTCGAACTCCTCCGGCTTGCCTGCGAGTAGGTCCTCGTAACCCAGCACCTCGATACCGTCGGGTGCAGTGACCTGCGTCGGGTCGACGCCGACGACGACGAGATGCCGCACGGTCTCGAACGTCGGCAGCAGGGGTGTCAGCAGGGGGAGCAGGCTCGCGTCGGCGATGATCACCTGATCCTCGGCGTGATTGACGATGTAGGTGAGCTGCTCGGGAAATAGTCGGATGTTCAGCGTGTGCAGCACCGCGCCCATCGCAGGAATCGCCATGTACGCCTCCATGTGCGGGGCGTTGTTCCACATGAACGTTCCGACGCGCTGATCGTCGTCGATGCCGATCGACCGCAGACCGTGTGCCAGTTGCGCTGCCCGCCTACCCAATTCCCCGAAGGTCACCGTGGTCGGACCGGTGTCCGTCCAGGTGGTGATCTCGGCCGAGGAGTGAATGGACGTCCCGAATCGAACCAGCTGGCCGATGGACAGTGGGGTGTCCTGCATGGTGCTCTTCATCGATCTCGCTCCTGAAGTCTCGGCATAGACGTCGTTGTGTTGCGCGTCACACCATGCACGATACGGACTTACTCGGACGCGTGGTCTCGGGTACCTCGGATTCGGGCGTCGACCTCGCGAACCATGTCCTGATAGATCTCCGCCGCGGGGTCTATGACCGCGAAGTGGCCCCCGGGTCCTTCGACCGAGCCGACCGAATCCGAGCCCGCCGACGCGGCGGCGTAGTACGCCCGACTGATCTCGAGCAGGTTGGGATCGTCCGATACCGCGCACACCACCAGATGCGGAACTCCGAGCGGAAGCCTCGCGATCGGCGACGATGCCTCGTACGTCTCCTGCGCACCGGCGAATCGCGCACCGATCGCATTCGACACCGCACCCTCACCGAGCCAGCGCTCATCGCCGACCTTCAGATCGAGCACGCCGGCCAGACTCACTGCGAGAGCAGGGGTTACGGCCTTTCCGGCCGAATCGGCTGCGAGGCGCAGAGCGAGTTGACCGCCCGCCGAGTGCCCCATCAGCACTGTTCGGGACAGATCAAGACTGCCGGGTGCCGTCTCCAGCGCCGCCAGAGCGGACGCGACGTCGCCGGTCATCGCATCCCACCCGTGTTCGTCGGGGCGACGATATTCGACGTTCCACGTGGCGTAACCCCGCCCGGTCAGATCGACGGCCATCGCGTCCATCAGGTCGAATTCCCATCGCGAACGCCAGTAGCCACCGTGGATCAGCACGGCGACGGGAAACGGGCCATCGCCCTCGGGTAACCGCTGCTCGACGCGTTGCTCGGGGTGATCCCCGTAGTGCAGGATCGTCCCGGGGTAAAAGCGGTGGAAGTACACGCTGTCGATCGCAAATCGCAGACCGTCGAGCCCGCGGCCGCGAATGTGAGTGCGGATGCCCGGTGATCTGTCCGGTGTGCACTGGCCCAGATCGACTCGAACGACACCGCTGCTGTGCGGCGAAATATCGACCGGGATTCCGTCGCCAGGAACGACGATCGCTTCGTCGAAACCTGATGCGATGTCGACCATTCCGCCCGTCAATCCTCGGGCCGACAGCGCCCTGGCGACCAATTCCTGGGCCGTCGCGAGATCGGCGAACACGCCGGGAGCGGCGACGATGTCGAGGTGCGTCGAGGGGTGCGTCATGGGTTCACGCTACCCAGAAAAGCGTCGACCGAACCCGAGACGGAGTGTCCGGGCTCGGTCGAAGGACGGTGATCAGTTGTCGACGGCCTCGTTCAGTTCGCGCAGACGTGGGAGTGCGCGGTTGGTGAGCAGGTCCTCGCGAGTCTCGGCGGAAACGGCCATGCTGTCCTTCCACAGCGAGCGGCCTGCCATCGCGCCGCGCGCGCCGTTGGCGACCGCGATGCGCACCTGCTCGATGAACGTCTCGTGGTCGACGCCCGCCGACAGCACTGCCCACGGAACACCCTGTGCCGCTTCGGTAACGGCCGCACATGCCTCGGCGGAACCGGGGTAGGGGAGCTTGAGTACCTTGGCACCGCATTCGACCGAGATGCGGGTGGAGTCGGCGATGATCTTGCCGAAGCCGGCCTTGTAGTCCTCGTCCGATTCGCCCTCGAGCTTGTAGGTCAGGATTTCGACGATGAGCAGCAGGCCCTCGGCGGAGCATGCCTTGACGAGGTCGCGGATCTCCTCGGCGACACGGGAATCGACGCCCTGCCGTTCGGGGCGCATGTAGAACAGCATCTTGGCGACATCGCCGCCCAGGTCGCGTACGACGCGCGGGGTGACGCCGTCGACGTACCGGGTGTACCGCAGTCCATCGGTCTCCTCGAAGCCCGAGGCGTCCATGCCGACGACGAGTGCGGTGTTGCGCGAGAGCACACCCTCGTCGACGATCTTCGGCAGTGCGACCTCGGGGTCGAGCAGGATCGCCGGGGCGTGATTGCCGAGGTAGCGAACCAGATCGGCCTTGGCGTCGGCGAGCTGCTCGAACGTGACCGAGCCGGGTCCGTCGGGAGCGTCCGTCATGACCGCCTTCATGCCGTTGCGCTGATCTCCGGCGACGATGAGCATGTTGCCGTCGGCGGTGGAGATGGCGGCCATTCCGCGACGCTCGAGGGTGGTGAGTTCGTTCATTGTCTTCTCCTGGTGATGGGTTTGGTCTGCGAGCAGATGAGACAACGTTGTCTCAATGCAGAAATGTGGGCTCAGATTTCTATGAGCGTCAGTAGTCGCGCAGCGAACAGTGCTGCGCCGTAGGCGGTGTCCTGGGTACGAGTCGAGACCGAGACAGCGGGGAGCACCTGTGCGCGGGCATCCCGGACGCTGGCCATGCCCGCCCAACCGCCGGTGAGCAGCGTGGTCCGAGCGGGCGCAACCTCGGCGTCGAGGGCAGCGATGAGGCGGGCGATCTCCTCGTTGCCGTGCAACAGAATCGAACGGAACAGCTCCGCCGAATTCACCCCGTCGGTGCGCACGGTGATGGACAGCACGCCGTCGTCGTTGCGCGCCCCGGCGATCTCTATCCCGCCGTCGGTGGACGGTCCGGCGGCAGGCAACGCGCACACTCGCTGATCGAGCAGGTCACGCCCGGCGCGGTCGGTGATGTCACACATCTGCAACGCCCGTCGCATCAACAGTCCGGTCTTGACCCCGGCGACGAGTACGTGTTGGCCAGGAACCACATGCCGCACCGAGTTGATCAGGTGATCGGCCAGACGGCTTCGCGCTGCGGTAGTCAGAGGAGCGTCGAGCACTCGCAGCAGAACCTCGGCGGTGCCCATCGACACGTGATATCGATCGTTGGGGATTGCCCCACCCGATACGGCGGAGACGAGGTGGTCGTGACCGGCCACGGTCAACCGTGCCCCCACGATGGCGTCGGGAAGTGCATGTCCGGTTGCGACCCCCAGGTCGGTGCCTGCGTCGACGAGGGGCGGGATGAACTCGGCCCCGACGCCCAAGTGTGTCAACATCTCCGTCCACGGCTCGCCGGTGTTCTGATCGAGCAGTCCGGTCCGGGAACTCAACGAGTAGTCGGCCACCGCGCGGCCACCGAGGGCCAACACGACGAACTCGGGCAGATTGAACCAGCGCAGTCCGGCCAGGTTCAGTCCGTTGTCGCGGAGGTGCGCGATCTTGACCACTGATACCTGGACGCCGACGGGCAGGCCTGTCTTGCCGGCGAACCGATCACGAAGATCCTGGGGTAGTGAATCGACCTGCTGCTGCCCGCGCGGATCGAACCATGCGAATGCCGGAGCGCGGACAACGTTGTCTTTATTCAGAAGGAAGCCCGTCTCGCCCATTCCGGACACCGCGATCGCATCGATGCGCGACGCGGGATCGCCGGTCACCTCGGGCAGTCGCCGCGCGACGGCGTCGAGCAGATTCGCGATGGTGGCGAGCAGGTCCTCGGCCTCGAGGTCGGTGGTTCCGCCCGGGCCGTGATGCCACGGCGTCGGACTCTGCTCGATGAGCAGTTCGGTTCCGGCCTCGTCGATCACGAGCACCTTGATGCCGGTGCTACCGAGGTCGAGTCCCGCAACGAGTCTGGGATTCACGGGGATGTTCTCATTTCTGTGCAGGTAAGGGGAGTGCATGTGAGAGTCGTTCGACCAGGGTGGTCGGCGCAATCTGTTGCTCGACTTCGAGATAGGGATCATCGAAGCGCTGCACCAGGCGATCGAACGCGAGGGTGCCGATCCGGTATGGATCCTGGTCGATGCATGTGACGGACGGGCTGACAGCATCGGCGAGCGAGAAGTTGCCGAACGAGACCATGGCAACGTCGGTGCGATCGATCTCGTGCAGCACCGATACCACGGCCGTCGCATGCCGCGCGTTGGCGACGAAGAAGGCGGTCGGCGGATTCCGCAGAGCCAGTAGCTTCTTCACTACCGGCCGTACCGAATCTGCGGCGTGCGAGACGGGCGGTGCGAGGGCGGCGTCCGGTGTCTGACCGAGATCGGTGAGGACGTCGATGTACGCCTCACGGCGCAACTGTGCGGTCTGTAGTCGATCGTCGAAGCCGAGCAACGCAATTCGGGTGTGGCCGCCCTCGACCAGTTTCTCGACGGCCCGCTTGGCGGCACCGTAATCGTCGACGATGACCGAATCGAAGCCCGGGATGGAACGGTCGATGGTCACGGTCGGCAATGTTCGACGCCGAGGCACCAGGAAGTCGCTGTGATCGCCGACAGGCGCGAGGATGATCCCCCGCACGTGTTGACCGGCCAGCAGCGCCAGCTGGTCACGTTCGCGGTGAGCGTCGAACCCGGTGCTGCCGACGATGACGGCCAGTCCGTGTTCGAGAGCGCGATCCTCGACCGCACTGACCAAGGAGGCGAAGAACACGTCGTCGATGGAATCGACGATGATCCCGATGGTGTTTCCCGATCCCGATTTCAACGAGCGCGCAGCGGAATTGGGGACGTAGTTGAGCGTCTGCACCGCGGCCTCGACGCGTTCGCGCAGCTCGGGCAAGACCGTGTCCACGCCGTTGACGACACGGGAGACGGTCTTGAAGCTGACGCCTGCCAACGCGGCGACGTCTTTGATGCTTGCGCGCTCGGTCACGTGAACTCTCGATCGGAGGAATTGTGTTCGCTGTAGTAAAGGTGCGAGACAACGTTGTCTTGTATGATTCACGTCATGCCTCCTGTCTGTCAAGACGTTTCCGTGATCGATCGGGATCAACTGCCGGTTCTGGTTGTCGCGGGTGCTGCAGGAAGTGGAAAGACCACCCTCGGACGCGAGCTGGCGCGCCGCTTCGGCACGGCATTGCTAGACCTCGATACACTCACCAATCCACTACTCGATCAACTGGATTCGCTACTGGACGGGCAGCACTGGAACAGTGCAGGGCCGCACGCAGAACGCATTCGTGCCGGCCGGTATGCAGTGCTGCTCGCTGCTGCGAGGGACCTCGTGGAAATCGGTCAGCGCCCCGTTCTGGTCGCGCCCTTCACCCGCGAACTGACCGCGGGCACGGAGTGGGAACGACTGGTCTCGCAGGTGACCCCCGCAGCAACGATGGTCGTGCACGTCGACGGCTCGCCGGAGCTGCTGGCGCGTCGGCGGGCGGCCCGCGGGGCAGAGCGCGACGCGCATCGGTCGACGGATCGCCCGGTGGAGAAGCCGCGTGTTCCACATCTGCGGATCGATGCCGAATTGTCGACCACACTGCAGGTCGATCTGGTTGCGCAGGCGCTCCAGGATCAGTCGCAGCGGTGATCGCTTCCAGGCGTGCAGGATCGGCGTTCGATGAGCTCGACGCCGAGGATATTGCGGCGCTTGAAGCGCTTGCCGGGATTCTCGATTCGGCCGAGTAGTCGCTCGATGGCCAATCGGCCGAGCCGAGCAGGATTCTGGTCGATCACCGTCACCGGCGGCCACACTGCATCCGCCAGCGGGAAGTCGCCGAATCCGACGAACGCCAGATGCAGCAATTCCATCTGCTGCAGCACCGGCACGCATGCCATGGCCACGCGTGCGTTGGACAGAAACAGCGCCGTCGGTGGATCGTCGAGTGCGGTCAATGCGGTCAGGGCGTTGCGGGCATCGTCGCGGCCCATGACGCCGAGCGCAACGAGCGACTCGTCGAACTCGATTCCTTCGGCCTGCAGCGACTCTCGGTATCCCTCGAGCCGATTCCGGCTGGTGGGAATATTGGCACTGTCACCGATGACTGCGATGCGAGTGTGTCCCAACCGAAGCAGATGATCGGTGGCCAACACCGCCCCGCCGTGATCGTCGTCGACGAAGCTGTCGGCCTTGAGGCCGTCGGGTGCGCGATCGACGAAGACCGTCGGAGTTTTGTCGATCCAGCGCTCCAGGTAACCGTGATCGGAACCCGTCGGCGCAATGATCAAGCCGCTCAACTGTCTACGCAGCAGCGACTCGACCAGAGCCTGCTCCTGGTCACCGTCGTGCCCCAGGCTCGTGACCAACACGGCCATGTCGTCCTCGCGGGCGCGCTCCTCGATGGCTCGTGCGATGGAGGAGAAGAACGGATCGTCGATATCGGGCACGGCCACACCGATCGCTGCCGCTTGACCGTTGCGAAACGACGTCGCCATCGTGTTCGGAACGTAGTTCAGTGAATTCAGGGCATCGGTGACGCGAGCGCGCGTTTCGGGGTCGACGTGCGGATCGTTGTTGTACACCCGTGAGACGGTCTTGGCGCTGACTCCGGCCAGTGCCGCGACATCCTGCATGGTGGTCATGATCTACCCCCGTCTGCTCGTCGTCCGCTCGTCATCGACTCGTGTAGCCGCCGTCCACCGGCAACGACACCCCGGTCACCATGGAAGCATCATCGCTCAACAGGAAGGCAATCGGCGCGGCAATCTCGTCCTCGGTGGCCCAGCGCCCCAGCGGCATCTGTGCCAGGAACGGCTCCTCGATCTCCGGACGGCCCCAGTAGAACGCGGACATCTCCGTCATCACGACGGTCGGATTGACTCCGTTGACCCGGATTCCGTGGCGACCGAGTTCCAGGGCCGAAACCCGAGTGATGTTGTCCAGGGCGGCTTTCGAGGAGCCGTACGAGATGTGGCCCGTCAGGGCGACGAGACTGGCCTGGCTCGACACGTTCACGATTGCTCCAGCACCGGCGGCGATCATCGCGGGGACGGTGTACTTGATGACGAGGAGAGCGCCACGCGCGTTGATGGCGATGACCTTGTCGAAGACGGAGATGTCGGTGTCCTGTGGCGTGGCGATCTCGCCGCCGAAGCCGGCGCAGTTCACCACTCCGTAGAGCTCGAGTCCCTCGACGGCCTCGCGCACGCTGTCCTCGGAGGTCAGGTCGAACGCGAGAGGCTGCGCGCCGGTCTCGTCGGCGAGCTTGTCCAACGCATCCACCGATTGACCGGCTGCGACGACGTCGGCCCCGTCGGCCACCAGTCGTCGCACCGTGGCCGAGCCGATACCGCCGCTGGCACCGGTCACCAAGATCTTCCGGCCGTCGAACTTCGCCATGTACGCCAACCTTCACTGTTTCCGAATCGGTCATGTCATCGATGTCATCCGCCGCATGTGCGTGCTTGATGACATCGGTGTCATGGACGGTACCGTAGCGCCGTTCCGCTGGGTCGAAAATCGAGTAGATCGCAACTATCTCCAGTTCAGAGACGGTACCGCTCGGTCCGATAGCGGGTCGAAGGTGCGGCTTCCGCCGTGGGCAGGATCTGTGCCATGTCACCGGTGACATGAATTTTCACGAAACACGTGACAATGCGGGTTGCGTGGGTCACACTCGTTTACACAACGAGCCCCGCAGGGAGCTCGACCTGCCTCGCAGATCACGATCTCCGACCGTGCTGCACAGGCACCGGTGGGGGTGTTCATCCCGCACCCGACGGTTTTCGATTCGACCAAGGAGTATCCATGGCCAGCGTTGCACCTGTGGCGACACCGATCCTCGAGGCGAGGGGATTGTCGAGGAGCTTCGGAAACGTGCGCGCCCTCGACGACGCCGATTTCGACATCTACCCCGGCGAGGTCGTCGCCCTCATCGGCGACAACGGTGCAGGCAAGTCGACGTTGGTCAAGGCGCTCTCGGGCAGTCTCGCGGTCGACACCGGTGAGATCCTGTTCGACGGCACTGCGGTCGATCTCGACAGTCCCACCGTGGCAGCGGAACTCGGCATCGAGACGGTGTTCCAGGATCTGGCTCTCGCGCCCCACCTGAATGCGCAGCAGAACATGTTCCTCGGCCGGGAACTGCAGGCGAAAGGGCTACTGGGGCACCTAGGGTTTCTCGATGTGTCCACGATGCGCAAGCAGTCGCAGGACGCGTTGAACGAACTCGGAGCCACTGTGCGCAGCCTCACCGTTCCCGTCGGAGCCATGTCGGGTGGCCAGCAGCAGGCCATTGCGATCGCCCGTGCGGTCGCCTGGGCCAAAGGTGTTGTCTTCCTGGACGAACCGACCGCGGCGCTCGGCGTCGTGCAGACCCGAAACGTTCTCGACACCATTCGCCGCGTGGCGGACAGGGGAGTGGCCGTGGTGTTCATCAGTCACTCGATGCCGCACGTGATCGAGGTCGCCGACCGCATTCAGGTACTGCGGATGGGCAAACGCGTCGCCACTCTCGACGCCAAGAACACGACCATGGAAGAACTCGTCGGCGCGATGACCGGCGCAACCACCGGAGCCACACGATGACCAACCAGACCATCAGCCCTTCTCTCGAGCCGATGCCACCCGGCGACACACCGTCTCGCCACTCCTTCGATCTCGTCGAAGCGCTCGGTAAGTTGGCCCGGGTTCAGGTGTTCCAGATCGTGCTCGTATTGGCCGCGATCTGCCTCGTGTTCTCGATCATGGCGCCCGGCAGCTTCCCTGAGTGGGGCAACATCCGCCAGATCATCCAGAACGTTTCCATCCTGGCCGTCCTCGGGATCGGCATGACGTTCGTCATCGTCACCAGTGGCATCGATCTCTCGGTCGGCTCCGTTCTCGTCTTCTCCGGCGTCGTCTCGGCCAAGACCATGGCCGCGATCGGCGGCGACGGGTGGGGAGTTGCCGCCGTCGGAATCGTGGTGGCACTGGGGTGTGGCCTCTGCTGGGGATTGCTGAACGGTTTCCTGATCGGTAAGGCCAACGTGCCTCCGCTGATCGTGACTCTCGGGACCCTGGGCGGAGCTCTCGGGCTCTCGCAGGTCATCACCGGCGGCGTCGACATCCGCGACGTACCACCGGTTCTGGTCGATACCATCGGCTACGGAAACTTCCCGGCCACCACCATTCCACTGATCTCGAGCATCGCGCTGGTGCTCGTGGTGATCTTCGGAATCGTGCTGCATCGCACCAAGTTCGGCCTCTACACCTTTGCCGTCGGCTCCAAGGAACAGTCTGCTCGGCGCGTCGGCATCAAGGTGGACATGCACCTGGTCAAGGTCTACGCACTCTCCGGCACTCTCGCTGGACTGGCCGGCATTCTGTCCTTGTCGCAGTACGGCACCACCGCCATCGCCGGACAGTCGCAGACCAACCTCAATGTCATTGCGGCAGTGGTCATCGGCGGAACCAGCCTCTTCGGCGGCATCGGAACCATGTTCGGCACCGTCGTGGGACTGTTCATCCCTGCCGTGCTGCAGAACGGCTTCGTCATCGTCGGAGTCCAGCCCTTCTGGCAGCAGGTCGCCGTCGGTGCTGTCCTCATCGCAGCGGTCTACTTCGATCAGCGCCGACGTGACGCAGCGAGCCGAGGTCAATCGCCCAGCTCCCTCAAGAAACTCTGGTCTCGAAGTCCCTAGTTCCGGCCAGCCTCGAAACTCCCTTTACTCAAATCCCTTACAAGAAAGTCGACCATGATCACATCACGCACCGCCGTCGTTGCACTGAGTGTCGCTTCGGTCTCCGCCATGTTCCTGGCGGGTTGTTCGTCCGACTCCGGAAGCGGTGGCGGCAGCAACAACATCGCCTTCATTCAGGGCGTCAGTGGCGACGAGTTCTACATCAGTATGCAGTGCGGAATCGAAGCTGCGGCAAAGGACGCAGGCGTCACAGTCGACACTCAGGGCCCGGTCAAGTTCGATCCCACCCTGCAGAAGCCGATCGTGGATTCGGTTGTCGCATCGCGGCCGTCGGCAATCCTCATCGCGCCCACCGACGTGGCCGCCATGCAGGCACCACTCGAGGCAGCCTCCAGAGCAGGTATCAAGGTCGTACTCGTCGACACCACCCTGGAAGACCCGTCCATCGCGGTCTCCTCGATCTCGTCCGACAACAAGGGAGGTGGGGCAGAAGCGTTCAGCGCCATCGAGCAGCTCAACCCATCCGGAGGCAAGGTGCTCGTCATCTCCACCGATCCCGGGATCTCCACCGCCGACGCCCGGGTGGCCGGCTTCGAGGAAGCCGTCGGGGCCAACTCGGCATTCGACTACCTCGGAGTCCAGTACAGCCACAACGACCCGGCCGAGGCTGCTCGTCTGGTCTCGGCCGCTCTGGCGAAGGACCCCGATATCGTCGGAATTTTCGCCGCGAACACGTTCGCGGCCGAGGGCACGGCTACGGGCGTCCGGCAGGCAGGCAAGCAGGATCAGGTCAAGATCGTCGGGTTCGACGCAGGCCCCGCCCAGGTCAAGCAGCTTCGTGAGGGAACAGTGCAGGCGCTGATAGCGCAGCAGCCCGACACCATCGGCACCGACGGTGTCGCGCAGGCCATGGCCGCCATCAACGACGAGCCGGTCACCGCCGACATCTCGACCGGCTTCCATGTCATCACCGCCGAGAACATCGACGGCGAGGGCGCGCAGTACGTCTACAAGTCGTCCTGCTGATCCCTGACGTGTAACCCCCTTCAGCTGCGGTGGTGCTCCTGGTGGCAGACCATGCCCGGGAGCGCCACCGCTCACCACGTTCGTCCGACCCCGAGGACCTGTCATGACCGAGCTTCGCCGCGCGACGTTGGAACACCTGCCCGCGACCGTCGCGAAGCCGGACTACGACTTGGACGAACTGCACTGCGGTGTGGTGCATTTCGGAGTCGGTGCTTTTCATCGCGCTCATCAGGCGGTGTACTTCGATCGGCTTCTCGCGGCCGGCCATCTCGACTGGGCACTGTGTGGAGTGGGAGTGTTGCCGGGAGACAGGAAGATCGGTGACGTCCTCGACTCGCAGGACCACCTCTACACCCTGGTCACGGTGGATCCGGACGGTCGACGCGACGCCCGGGTCGTCGGTTCGGTCGCGGATTTCGTCTTCGCGCCCGAGGATCCCCAGGGGGTACTCGATGTGCTCAGCTCACCCGCCACGATGATCGTGTCACTGACGATCACCGAGGCGGGCTACGGCGTGGACGACATCACCGGTGCATTCGAGCCCAGCGATCCTGCAGTGCTCGACGACCTCCGGGACCTCTCGGTACCTTCGAGTGTCTTCGGCTTCCTGACCGTTGCGCTCGCCACCCGCCGGTACCACGGAATTCCACCGTTCACCGTGATGTCGTGCGACAACATCGTCCACAACGGGTCGGTGACCCGAACTGCATTGACGTCCTTCGCCCGTCGGCACGACGCCGACCTGGCAGACTGGATCGACGCATCGGTCGCGTTTCCCAACTCGATGGTCGACCGCATCACCCCTGCTACGACGACCGCAGTCATCGACGACGTGCGCTGCGACTTCGGAATCGACGACGGCTGGCCGGTGCGGTCGGAATCGTTCTCGCAGTGGGTGGTCGAAGACACCTTCTCGTTCGGCCGACCGCCCTTCGGCGAGGTCGGAGTGCAACTCGTCGCCGACGTCGCACCGTACGAACACATGAAACTGCGGCTGCTCAACGGATCTCACCAAGCACTGAGCTATCTCGGTATCCTCGCCGGCTACACCCACGTGCACGAGGTGATGGGAAGTCCCGACCTGTACGAGTTCGTGGCGTCGTACATGCGAACCGAGGCTGCCCCGACGCTCGACCCGGTCGACGGAATCGACATCGACACCTACATCGAACAACTGCTGCAACGTTTTTCGAGCCATGCGGTGCGAGACACGCTCGAACGTCAGATCGTCGACGCGTCCGCCCGCATCCCGAAGTTCGTGCTGCCGGTGATCCGCGACCGGCTGGCACAGGACCGATCGGTCGACCACGGAGCGCTGGTGCTCGCCGCGTGGTGCGGAGTCCACGAGCGTGGGGACATCCCGATGGTCGACGCGAACGCCGAACACCTGCAGCGTTTGTCGTGGGAGGATCACGACAACCCCGGCGCTTTCCTGGCGAACCCAGCCGTGTTCGGTGATCTGGCGACGAGTCCGCGGCTACGCGGGGCGTACCAAAGGGCCAAGCGCTCGCTTCAGGACAGCGGTGCCCGCGGAGCAGTGCGGCGCGTGCTGGAACAGTCGGTCGGAGTGGGTCAGACCTTGTAGTACACCACCTGGTGGCTCGTGGCCAGCAACGTTCCACCTTCGGTCCACAGTTCGGCCGTCTGATCGAAATAGCCCTGATGGAAGCGGCGAGCTCGTGCGGTACCGAGGACGTATCCGTCGGAGTGCTGCTCGAGATCTTCGGGCGTCGCGAAGTAGTGGGTCGTCAGCGAGATGGTGCCGGCCGGCACGTAGCGACCGAGGCGCTGAAAGATCCTGGGGTAGAAAACATCGCTGAGCGAGGTGAGCGCAGCGAAGTCCACCGGGCGTGGTGGCGTGTCGCGGATCCACAGTGTCTCGGTCGAGTCCGGTGATTCCTGGTCGTTCAGAGCGCCTGCAACGAAACGCATCTCGTAGTTCTGTGCCCAGGCGATCGCGTCGGGAAAGTTGCCGCGGGGCGTCTCGGCGGGGGAGGGGACGGCCGGTGCCACGGCCTCGGTGTTGTCCCACGTCTCGCGCCTGGTTCCGAACACCGCCGTGGCCGTGGTGGCGACGGCACCGTCCTGGACGAGTTCGAGGTACCAGTGCTGATTGCTCCGGTTGGTTCGCACGGCGCGCGCCGAGATCTCGAATTCGCCCTCGGCCACCGGACCGGCGAAGTTGACCGTCAGCGAGACCGGCGATCCGAGGCATTCCGGATGCCGTTCGATGGCTCGGATGAACGTCGCAGCAGTGATGCCACCGAACGGGCCGACCATGTTGTTGTACGGCGCTGATGTCCTGCCGCGATACGTGCCGTCGCCGACGGTCTCGAGCGCGACTGCTGTGTCGAACGGATGCATTGTTCTCCCGTAGGTCTCGATCGGCGTTCGTGCCGATTCAAACTATCCGGCCCACTCGGGTGGTACACAGGGTGGCTCCCCTCAGGGAATGATTCGCTGGCGGCGTAGCTCGGCGACTATCGCGGCGAACATCGCCTCGGTGTCGACGAAACGGTGAAAACCCAGTCGACGCGCTTTGGAACCGTCGGCAAGGACGTCGTAGTCCCACGCGAACACGAAATCGCCGAAGGCCCAGGACGATACGTCGGAATACGGAATCTTCCGCAGCCCGTTCTCGGCGACGATCGAATTCCACAGCGGTTCCTTGTCTGCCATGACATCTGCCAAGGACATCGGTAGGGGAGTTGCGGTATCGAGGTCGAAAAGACCCGCGATACGCGGCCACATGTCGCTCCAGCGAAACAGATCGCCGTTGGTGATGTTGAACGCCTGGTTGGCGCAGCTCGGCGTGGTGGCCGCCCATACTGTCGCCTCGGCGAGCAACGATGCATCTGTCATCTCGAGCAGTGCGTCGAAGGCACCGGGCTTGCCCGGAAACCGCATGGGGACGCCCAGTTTCTTGCACATGGTGGCGTACACGGCGATGACGGTGGCCAGATTCATCGGGTTGCCCAGCGCAACACCGCACACCACCGACGGCCGGATCGCCGACCACGTCCACCGCTTACCGAGTTGCCGCGCCTCGAGAAACTGCTGCTGATCGACGTTGAACTCGGGCGGCATGTGCGGCGGATCCGATTCTCGCGCCGGGGTTTTGAAAGGGCCCAGGTGCGCGCCGTACACCTTGTAGCCCTGCATCAGGCTCACGTGCTCGAGGTCCGGTGAGCTCTCCTCGACGGCCGTGACCACGTTGACGAGCATCGCGAGATTGGGGGCGACGAGTTCGGCCCAGCTCGGTCTCTCCTGGTAAGCGGCGTAGAAGATGTGTGTGACGTCGGTCAGCTCCGCCAGTCGACGGTGGGTCTCGTCGGCGTCGAGCAGATCCACCGCGATGTGCCGGACGCGTCCGGCGTCCGTACCACCTCGGCGTGACAGCCCGACGATGTCCCACTCGCCCGTCCGTTGCAGGTGATCGACCAAGTTGCCGCCGATCACTCCGTTGGCTCCCACTACTACTGCTACGCGTGACATGACCTACTCCAATCTCGATATCGCGATATTGCGATGCCTCAAGTAGACCACATATCGGGATATCGCGATATCGGAGTAAGCTTCGAGGGTGGCTGACGAACTGGACCCCGCGGAGCTCGCAGCAGTGTTCGGTGCGCTGAGCAACCCCGCGAGATTGGCGATCATGCAGTGGCTCAAGGACCCGAGCGATTTTCCGCCGCAGCTCGAGCCGGCCGAAGATGTGGGAGTGTGCCTCAAGCACATTCAGTCGAGGGCGGGCGTGTCTCAATCCACCGCCTCGCAGTACATGGCCGTGCTGCAACGCGCGCAGCTGGTGACAAGCACCAAGATCGGTCCCTGGGTGCACTACAAACGCAACGACGCATTCCTCGACCGATTTGCCGAAACGATCAAGTCGGATCTGTGAAGTTGTCGATCGCCTGATCGATCGAGCTGCTGTCCTGGTGCACGGCTCGCGCCCGGTCCCGCAGGGCGCGCCGGTCGGTTGCACGTGCGATGGCGCTCAGGTCGATGCGTTGCAACAGCTTCTTCGTCACCGGTCGTTTGCTGTCCCAAAAAGCCAGTGCAGCAATGAGATCCGTGGCCTCCTGGCCGGTCAACAGCGCATGGGCGACCGCGCATGCCGCTGGGTCCTCGAACGGAAGGAGATAGGTGGCATCGTCGAACACCGCAGGTCTGCCGTCGTAGGGGCCGATCATTCTGAACTGCGGAACCTTGTGGAATCCGGAGATCGCGATCTTGTAGGGCGCAAACGTGTACGGCCCCACTCCGAAGATGCAGAAGCGCGCCCTGTTGCGGTAGATCGACGACTTTCGGCCATCGAGAGCACCCGCGTTGTCGGTCAGGTACTTCCACAGCTTCGGCGCGCTGTCCGCCAACTGCGCGGTGTCGTCACCGGTATGCGACTGCGGAACGATCATCCACCGCGATACTTCGGTGAGCTTACCGCGGTAGACATCGGTGCACTTGAACAGTGGAAACAGGAACTCGCTCTCGACGTCCACCGAAGCTCCGAGTTTGGTTCGTGGACCGTCGTTCTCGGTCAGTTCCATGACGGCAGACGCGTCGTGTTTGATGCCCTGCCGCCACATCAGTGAACTGATGCCATCGAACTGCTTGCTGCGCTGGTACGCATCGACGTTCGCGACGAGTTGGCCGTCGATGACCCCGATTCTGTTGTCCGGTTGTGACGCAACGATGCTCGGATAGGTCGCCGCGGTGTAGTCGGTCTTACCCGGCCCGAGTTCCACGGTGAACCAGCAGGCGTCGACCCCTGCGTCGAACCACTTCTTCGCATCGATCATTCGTAGACTCGAACCGGTCACCGGAAGCTGCTGCCGAGCGCAGTGCAACAGCACGTTTCTAGCAACCTGGGTCTTGCAGATCATCGCGATGGTCACCGGTCTATCGCTGAACTCGGCGAGGAGCTTGATCCAAATGAATTCTGCGATGTCGAAATTGGAGCTTCCGGTGATCGCATCTATTCCGCGCGCGTTCTCGGTGTTCGCGCGAGCCGGTCTGTTGCTCGAGCCCAGAACCGAGAGCTGAGAATTGGTCACCCATGGTGGGTTGCCGACGACGAGAGTCGGGCCGGTCGCAGATGTCCATGCGATGTCGCGTGCAAGGTCGAAATCGAAAATCGAGGCGGTGATCACTCGGCCGAATGCCGATGCGGCCGCGGCGTACTCGGGTTGCACCTCGATTCCGACACGTTCTGCATCGGGATGACGCTCCCCGATGGCCGACAGGAAGTTCCCGACACCGCACGTGGGTTCGAGGACGCGGGTCCACGCCGTTCGAGGCAGGGTGCTGACCAACGCACGTGCCAACTCGATAGGGGTCTGGAAGTCCCCGAACTCGTTGTTGGGCATCGGTGCCTCCGGCAGTGGTGCGGACAAGTGCCTTCCGTGACACGGGAGCGGAAGCCCCGGAGCCACGGCACCACACCGATGCTGGAGGCACTAATGTGGACTTCGATGAAGCTTTCGCGTGCGGCCCTGCTGCTGTCAACTCTGGTGTTCATCGTTGCTCTGATCTGGGTCGCCGTCACCGCGGGGGATCGAGTTCCCGCGCACTTCGACGCGTCCGGTCAGGTCGATCGCATGGAGTCGAAGCTGTCCTTCCTGCTCACGATGGGCGGCATCGGATTCGCGATGATCGGGTTGTTCGCGAGTATCGGTTGGTGGTTGCCCAAGGTTCCGGCGTCCATGGTGAATCTGCCGAGTCGAAAGATGCACGAGTACTGGACTGCCGCCGAGAATCGACCGGAGCTGAACCGGAAGATGGCCGAGGACCTCGAGTGGATCGGCGCGGCAACGGCATTGCTCTTCGCCTGGATCACCGGCGTTGCGGGCGCGACCACAGGCGACTCCGTCAGCGTCTGGGTTCTCGCGGTACCGACGGCGCTGTACGTGCTGGCCATTCTGGGATACGTGGTGTTCGTCGTCAAAGGTGGCCGGTACCGCGTTCCGAAGGACTGATTCAGGGGAGTGGTTGCAGCATCGCCAGTTTGGTGCCCGACTGCACCAGATAGCTGCCCTCGGCGGCGTCGACCAGCATCTCGAAGCTCATCGATTCGTCATCGGGAAACATCATCGACGTCGACGCAGTCCACTCGGTCTCACCGGTGGTCACGTCGACCGCGGACAGATCCGTGCCGGCCGAGGTCAACATCAGATCACCGTCGCGCCCGATGATGCTGCCGGTCAGCCCGGCCTGCCACAGATGCTCGCCGTCTCGCAGATCGAGCGCTGTGGTGCCGTTGGATGCCTGCAGCAACCCGACATGGCCGATCACGTACTTCAGAGTGGCGTACGTGCGGGGCTCGTTGAGTTCGTCTCCGGGGAAGTCGTACGACAAGGCGTCGTCGCGCCACAGTTGCTCACCTGTGGTGCGATCGAAGGCCGTATCGCCGAGAACGATCGGGATCGACGTGTCGGTGGGCTCGTCCAGTGAAGGCTGTTGTACGACAGGACTGTCCGACCGTGCGAGGACCGTGCCGTCCAGTCGGAAGGCGACCGACCCTTTCGATTCCGAACCCGTACCTTCGCAATCTTGCACCGATGCAATGGCCAGGTCGCCTGCGGTGCGTCTCACGGCTCCGAGGCAATCCTCGAGGCTGTCCGTCTTCCAGAGTTGTCGGCCGGTCGCGGCGTCGAACGTGGAGAAACCGCCCCCGACGTCGAAGGTTCCGATGTCGTCATCGACCTTCAGTGCGGTGGCGTAGTCGTCTTCCCAACCGGCCCACGCGTGCAGCGGAACCGTCCACTCTGCGCTCGGATTCTCCAGCGTTCCGCGGTGCAGTAGAACATCGTTACCCTCGAGGTCGCCCGATGTCGTGTACACGCGATCGTTTGCGACGGTGACGGCGAAAAGATCGAGATCAGTAGGGTAGTTTCGCGATTCGCCGGTGGCCGGATCGAAGGTGACGTAGCCGGGAGTCTCGCCCCAGGTGGGCTGGTGGCAGACGAGCTGTCCGTCGAGCGGCTCGTCGGCGCACGCCGCTAGGTCCGGGGCCGGGGTCTTCCACAGAACTGTGCCGTCCGTGGTGTCGATTCCGACCATGACTGCCTCGTCGTTGCCGGATTCCGAGGACACCACGGCCAGTGTGAGAGCTGTACCGCCGATCACTATCGAGCCGAGACCCCACGCATACATGGAACCGGTACGCGGAGAGGCGAAGGTAGCTCCCTCGAGCCCCATGTCCGCCGCGTCGACGGCCCACGCCAACCCCGGCGCGTCGTCCGAGGAGTCCGTGATCTTCTTGATGGTCGTCGATCGGTCCTGTGCCACAACGACTACCGCAGCACCGACCGACAGCGTCGTGACGACCGCCGCAACGACCAATTTCGTCGTCTCGTTCCATCGCGTCATGGAAGGTCCAATCCTGGTGTGTTCGCCAGATTCTCGAGCAATGCTGGATCCGCCGTCGGTCGGTCCGTCGACACCGCGATCTCGAGCCCTGACGGCGTGACGACGGAGACCGAGGACCCTGTCCCGTACTCGTTCGGTGACAGAAGCTGGGGTTCCTCCGTTGTCGTCGAATCGGATTCGATATCAGACGTGGCCCGAGTAACGCTGATCGTGAGTTGCCCGGCAGTGCTGTTCACCGTCTGACAGAGCCCGGAACCGAAGTCACTGGTGTGCAGTGCGCCGAGGGGTGGAGTCGGTGCCAGAGCTGCCACGTCGGCTCGGCGTAAGGCGTCGTTGAGCGTTCGAGTCTCGTCGCGAGAGAACGACGCCGTCGGTGAGTCGTCCCAGCCGCCGTAGCAGTCGGTGACATTGCCCGGTGTTCCCGCAGGGACGGGAGCAGTGATTCTGAGCGCAGGATCGGTGGCTATTCGGACCAGGTCGTCGAGCGTCAGTGTCAACGTGTCCGGGTCGTTCCCGCCCGAGACGGAGGCAGACACGACAGTGTTGTCCGGGGTGTACGCGGTGGCCGTCCGGGAGTAGGACCGCTGACCGTTGGTTTCGCGCCACGTGTCGTCGGCGTCCAGCACCGTTCCGTCCGAAAGACTCCGTCGCTCGTCCACTTGTCCTGCCACACACGGTGGTGGTTCGGCCGAGTCTGCCGGGCCGACAGAAACACTGAGATAGTCGGACCCGCCACCCGCAGCCAGTGGGGCGGATGCATGCGCCGAGTCGAGGACGAAATCCTGAGATTCGTCCGACGCGGGTATCGGGCCGAAGTACAAGGACCTTGTCGATGAGATCTCGGCGGGAAGCGCTGCCATCAACGCCTCGGACATGAGGTGAGCTCTGGGTCCGTCGTACCAGGGGGCGGCTGGATTGTCGTACGACTCGTCGGCCATCGTGGCGATGCCGAAGTACGAGGATTCGCTCGGAGGCTCGACGGTATCGCACCCCGGGATGCTCGCCGACGCGTCGACTTCCGGGGTGACCACCACGTACTCAGGTTGCGGGGGCTCCGGAACGGGAGTCGCCGATGTTGTTGGTAGGGAAGTCAATTCAGGCTCTTCGGCTGGAGCGGTCAATCCCGCTGCGACCACGCCGAGTGCCACGATCGACGTCAGGACGAGTGTGGTCAGCAGCGCAGAATGGTTGCGTTCGGTGGGCTGCGTGTCCTCGTCCATCGCCCTCGCTCCGTTCGTCACCATTGCGACGAACGTCGCGCAATATTCATACCATTCGTTTTGCTAATCGAGGTGGGTGTGGCAGGCAGACGAGATCCTCACTGCACCCGACCGGTTCGCCGGAGAAATCCAGCGGGACCCGATGGCACGCGGTCGATGCTCAGCGCGCACTGAGTCCGTCGAGGAGGAGTTCACCGACGAACGTCGCGTTGTCCTGCGGGCTGTTCTGTCGTCGGGTGAAACACCGCATCAGCAGAGTGTTGGTAATGCCTGCCGCGAGATCGACTGGGCTCGAGCTCTTTCGGAAGATGCCGGTGTCCTGCCCTCGCGCGATGACCGGTGCGATGATCGCCGGCAGGTTGAGCTTCTCCTTGATCGAGATCAGTCCCTCCGGCTCGCCGTAAGTGTCGTGGGCGACGGCGACGAGGAGAGCGTCCATGAATTCGAGTTCTTCGGAGGCGAGTTGCGCGCACCGCAGCATGTGATTCTGCAGAATCGTGAGCTCGTCGAGGCCGAGCAGTTGGTCGTCGGCCACCGACTCACGGAGACGATCGACCCGGCTCTGCAGTGCCGCAACGATGACGGACGGCTTGGTCGGAAACAGAGTCTTGCATGCTGCCCTCGGCACTCCGGCGATATCGGCGACGTCGTCCATACGCGTCATGAAGTACCCACGCTTACCGAACTCGTCGCGCGCCGCGGTGACGATCGCGGCACGCGGATCGCGAGGAAGCGGCCGCTCCTCGACCGGTGTTCCGACATCCCGCACGACGTCGTCGAGGTGCTGATGATGTCCGGACGTGTCGACGACGGTCCCGAGGAAAGCCAGCACCGCGTCGGACATCACATCGGGAGATACGGAGGAGGCGTCCACCTGACTGCGGATGCGAAAACCGTCGACGACAGCATTGACTGTCATGGCGAACGATCGGGCCGTGAAGGGACGGCGAAAGGCTCCACCGTCGGGATCGAACAGTGCCTCGAATGCCTCGAGTACGGCATCGTCTCGAACGCGGTAGCTTCCGGCGAGGGCCCCGGAAGTCGGCCCGCTGAAAACAAGATCGAGAAGAGACTCGGTGATGCTCCTCCGGTCGACGATCGCCGGGAAGTAACGCGCAACGAGCGCAGTCACCGTCGCGCGAATCGACGCACCGCTGTCCGTCATCTGGGTGCGAACAGTCTCGTGAACGTCGGTGGGTGGAGGAGTTCGAGACAAATGTTCGACGACCGTGGCGAGAAAGTCGGATTTGGTGCTGAACTTGCGGAAGAACGTTGCCGTCGACGAGTCGGCCTCGTGAACGACGTCTTCGATACGTAATCCGCGTTCGAGAATCTTCTGCGGATGGGTGACCAACAGTGTGACACCCGCCTCGACGAAGTGGGCGGCGGTCGCGTCGAGCTCGGTCATAGTGGCGGACTTTACCGAGGTGAGGCCCACTGTGACGGCGCAGGTGACAGTGTTCACTCTCGGGTGAGAGCAACCTCGGTCATTCCTCGGAGTGACGCAGCGGAGCGAGTGCTGTGTCATTGGCCGTGTCAGCGCCACCGGGACAGCGGTGACGCCCGAAAACGAGGATCTTCATGACAGTGCTCGACATCCGCATCGGCGATGCCCCCGACCCACGGCTCAGCGCTCGTGAAATCGAGGTTCTCACCGCATGGCTCATCTCGGATTCCAAAGCGGAGGCGTCGCGCTCGCTCTATCTCTCGATGGGAACCGTCAACACACACCTGACTCGCATCAGAGCGAAGTACACGGCAGTGGGACGAACGGCGCCGACCAAAGCGACGTTGCTGGTGCGTGCGCTGCAGGACGGGTTCATCGACATCGACGATCTGTGAGCAGTCACTGCACCTCGACACGACGGGACCGCACCTTCTTGACCACGAACCAGCCGATCAGTGCGACCACGATCCCGATGACGACGTACTGGAACACCGACGCGTAGTTCTCCACGTAGTGCCAGTTCTCGCCGAGGAAGTAGCCGGCAAGCACGAAGATCGAGTTCCAGATCAGGCTGCCGAGGGTGGTGTACAGCAGGAATTGCAGAACCGGCATCCGGGACACGCCGGCCGGGATGGATATGCCCGAACGGACCATCGGGATCATGCGGCCGAAGAACACCGCCGACCGTCCGTGGCGGGCGAACCAATCCTCGGCCTTGGTCAGATCGTCGGTTCCGACGAACGGCATCCGATCGACGATGGCGTACATCCGGTCGCGTCCGAGTTTGACGCCGAGCCAGTACAGAACCAGTGCGCCGAGTACCGATCCGGCCGTCGTCCAGAACAGCGCACTCAGCAGAGTCATCCCGCCCTGGGATGCGGTGAACCCCGCCAGCGGCAGGATGATCTCGCTCGGCAGCGGCGGGAAGAAGTTCTCGGCGGCCACCGCAATTCCTGCGCCGGGGCCACCGATGGCCTCCATCAGACTCACTGCCCATCCGGCGATCCCTCCGAGGTCGCTGTCGGCTGCGGCAAGGGAGGAGGAGGCACTCATGACTACGACAGTACGAAACTGATGGGCCCAAAATCTGCTCACCAGGCGAAATGCTCGGAGATTGAGACATATGGAACACTCGACGGTGTGAACCGAGTCTCCCGAGTAGCCCCTGCTGTTGCCGTCGCCACACTGTTTCTGAGTGCCTGCGGGTCGTCGGACTCGCCCGACCCAGCACCGGCCACGACGAGCAATTCGTCCGCGCCGGCGTCGACATCACCGAGTTCGAGCTCGGCGACGGTCTACAACCTGCCCGGCAGTGGAGTGTTCCCCGAGGGCATCACGGCCGCGGACGACACGTTCTATGTGACGTCCACATCCGATGGCGCGGTGTTCCGCGGAACCGTCGGCTCCCCGGACGTCTCGGTGTTCCTGCCCGGCGGCGCGGACGGACGCACCGCGGCTGCCGGAATCGACGTGACCGACGACGACGATCGCGCCGACTACTTGGTGATCGCCGGTGGGGCCACCGGCAAGGTGTGGGTGTACGACGCCGATTCCGGTGATCTGATCGGAACGTTCACCAACGGTCTCGGCACCGATGCGACATTCCTCAACGACGTCGCCATTGCCGACAACGGTGACGCCTACATCACGGACTCACGCAGCCCGGCGTTGTACCGCATTCCCGTCGAGCAGATGACGGCCGGAACGCAGGACGCTCCGTTGGAGACGTTCGTGAGCTTCGACGGCACTCCGTTCGCGTACGGGGAGGGCTTCAACGCGAACGGCATCGTCGAGAACGACGACGAATCGGCGTTGATCGTCGTGCAGTCCAGTACCGGCAACCTCTATCGAATCGACAAGACCTCGAAAGAGGTCACGCAGGTGGACCTCGGCGGCGCGACCCTGACCAACGGCGACGGCCTCGAAATGGACGACGACACCTTGTACGTCGTCCGCAATCGTGACGGGCTCATCGCCAAGGTCGACCTCGATGACGACGGCAGAACCGGCGCGGTCACCGGTGAGATCACCGACGCATCGTTCGCCTACCCGACAACCGTTGCAGCAGTGAACGATCGACTGCTGGTGGTCAACAGTCAGTTCGACAAGCGTGAGGGAGAGCCCGTCGAGCCGTTCACCGTCAGCTCCGTTCCCGAGTAGACGGTATGGAGGTCTTGGCTGGGGCCCCTCCGCATGTAAGCGTGGGTTGCCGACAGGAGTGGGTCCTGGCCGGTAGAGCCACAGATGTG
>NZ_LVCU01000069.1:0-112397 GCF_001647185.1 Rhodococcus sp. EPR-147 | reverse complement strand
CTTGTCCACCGCTGCCTCACCGGACGGAATCTCCGCAACCGCGAGACGTTTACGAAGATCGGCCAATTTACCCGCAGTGGTATGGATATCGGGTTCGGTCGTGGTCATGAAGGTGTCCCCTACGGTTGCTTGTTCGGGCGTGTCGAGTGGGTTCTGATGTCAGCTGGTTGCGAGCGATCGGGCGATCACCAGACGCTGAATCTGGTTGGTGCCCTCGAAGATCTGGGTGATCTTGGCGTCGCGCATGTATCGCTCGACGCGGAAGTCGCGGGTGTAGCCGTAGCCGCCGAAGACCTGCACCGCGTCGGTGGTCACCTTCATGGCCGCATCGGTGGCGATCAGCTTTGCCACGGAAGCGTTGCGCGAGTAAGGAAGTCCGGCGTCACGCCGACGGGCGGCGTCGAGGTAGGTGGCGCGAGCGGAGTCCACTGCGGCCGCCATGTCCGCCAATACGAAACCGAGGCCCTGGTGGTCGATGATCTTCTTGCCGAACGCCGTACGCTCCTGGGCGTACTTCACCGCGTCGTCGAGTGCCGCCTGGGCGATTCCCACTGCTACAGCGGCGATTCCGAGCCGTCCGGCGTCGAGCGCGCTGAAGGCGATCTGCAGCCCCTGCCCCTCCGCACCGATTCGCCACTCGGTGGGGACGTGCACGTTGTCGTAGTGCGCCGAGGTCGTCGGGACGGCGTGCAGCCCCATCTTCTCCTCGGGCCTACCGAAGCTCAGGCCGTCGGTTCCGTCCGGAACGAGGAAGCACGAGATTCCCTTGGATCCTTCACCTGTTCGGGCGAACAGGTTGTAGAAGTCCGCCACTCCACCGTGCGTGATCCACGCCTTCGAACCGTTCACCGTGTAGCCGCCCTCGGTCGGGGTGGCCTTGCAACTGAGTGCGGCAGCGTCCGAACCGGCCTGCGCCTCGGACAACGAGTAGGCACCGATCTGAGCCCCGCCGAGCATGTCGGGAAGCTTGTCGGCTTTCTGTCGGTCGGTACCGAAGGCCATCACGGGATAGCAGGCCAGACCGTGCACGCTCACTGCAACGGCCACTGCCGCCCAGCGCGACGCCAGTTCTTCGAGGACCTGGAGGTAGACCTCGTACGGTTGGCCACCACCGCCCCATTCCTCCGCGTACGGCAGGCTCAGCAGTCCTGCCTCCCCCAGGGTGGCGAACACATGGTCCGGGTACGCCTCACGCCGCTCGTGATCGTCGACGATCGGGTCGAGCACCTTGTCTGCCACGTCGCGGGTCAGCGCGATGAGGTCGCGCGCTTCGGCAGTGGGCAACAGACGATCGACGGGCACGTGAAAAACCTCCGGGAAGTTCGGATCAGTACTGCCGGATGATCCGCAGTACTGATGCACAGTACTGCACAAGGCGATGCAGTACCATCCCTGATGTGAACGCACCCGTGACCTCGCATGCCACGGCACGCCGTTCCGAGCTCTTCGACCAGCTCGTGAGCCTGTTTCTGGCAGAGGGCTTCGCCCACCTGACGCTCGACACCATCGCTGCCCGCCTCCGATGCTCCAAGTCCACGCTGTACACACTGGCGTCGAGCAAGGATCAACTCGTCGGCGGCGCCACAGTGCACTACTTCAAGTCCATGACCACCCAGGTCGAGAACGCGGTCGCCGAGGTGGACGGCACCCGCAATCGCATCACCACATATCTCACCGCCGTCGGCGCAGCCCTGGAATCGGCGTCCGAGCAGTTCATGACCGATTTGGCATCTCTCGAATCCGCTCGTTCGGTGTACGAGCGCAATACCGCGATCGCCGCTCGACGTGTTCAGGAGTTGATCAGCGAGGGCGTGGCCAGCGGTGAAGTACGAGACGTGCACGCCGCATTCGTCGGCGATGTCGCCTCCTCGGTCATGGTGCGCATCCAGACGCGTGAGGTGTTTCGCCTGACGGGGTTGAGCGACGGCGACGCCTATCTCGAATTGGCGAAGCTCTTGACCGCCGGAATCGGTGCCTAGCCGGAGCCGGGAATGAATCCACCTCGACACACGCTGCAGTACAGTGAACTTAGTTGATCCTTCAACGAAAGAGCGCGTGATGAAGAAGATCGGATTCTTGTCCTTCGGACATTGGTCGGCATCCCCACAGTCGCAGACGAGGTCCGCGTCGGACGTGCTGCTGCAGTCCATCGACCTCGCGGTCGCAGCCGAAGAACTCGGTGCCGACGGCGCGTACTACCGCGTCCATCACTTCGCCAACCAACTAGCGTCGCCGTTCCCTCTGCTCGCTGCCGTCGGTGCCAAGACGAGCACCATCGAGATCGGCACCGGCGTCATCGACATGCGCTACGAGAACCCGTTCTACATGGCCGAGGACTCGGGCTCTGCCGACCTCATCTCCGGCGGACGGCTGCAACTCGGCATCAGTCGAGGATCGCCCGAGCAGGTCATCGAGGGTTACCGCTACTTCGGCTACGCACCCACCGATGGCTCGGATCATGCCGATATGGCGCGTGAGCACACCCGCGTCTACCTCGATCTTCTCGAGGGCAGGGGCTTCGCGGAGCCGAATCCACGGCCGATGTTCCCCAACCCACCCGGCCTGCTGCGCCTCGAACCGCACTCTCCCGGTTTGCGTCAGCGCATCTGGTGGGGTGCCGGAACTCGCGAGACCGCCGAGTGGACCGCGCGCCAGGGTATGAACCTGATGAGCTCGACACTGCTGAGCGAAGACACCGGCGTGCCGTTCCATCAACTGCAGGCCGAGCAGATCGAACGTTTCCACAAGACGTGGAGCGATGCCGGCCACGATTTCGCGCCGCGAACGTCCGTGAGCCGCAGCATCTTTCCGATCGTCAGCGATCTCGATCGGGCCTACTTCGGCCGAGAGGGCACCGGCGACGACCAAGTCGGCTACCTCGACGGCGGCAAAGCACGGTTCGGCAAGACCTACGCGGGCGAGCCCGACCGGCTGATCGAGGAACTGGCCACCGACGAAGCGATCGCTGCCGCAGACACTCTGCTGCTCACCGTCCCCAACCAACTGGGCGTCGATTACTGCGCTCACGTGCTCGAGACACTGCTGCGCGACGTCGCTCCCGCCCTTGGGTGGCGTTGATCACCTGCTGAGCAGCGGCGTTTGGCTTCGGTGAACGTGGGTACTGGCAGCAGGTTCACCCACCCCACCTGCCAGGAGTTCCCATGCTCAAACGCGACGTATCCGCGCGCCTCGATGTAGACATCACCGCAGCCACCACGCTCGAATTCCAGATCGCAGTCGCACCGCACCCAGGTACGACGGTCACCGAGTCACTGTCCTTCGTCCTCGACGGTAACCCCATCGAGGCCAAGGAAGTGAGCGGACCGCACGGCAACCGGATCCACGTCATGCCTGCCGACGTCGGCAATCTGCAGGTCTCGTACGACGCCACCATTCTGGGCAACACCACCCCGGCTCCGGTCACCGACTACGACATGTCGCTCTACCTCCGGCCGAGCCGATACGCCGAAGCAGACAAGTTCTACGGGTTCGCCGCGACCGAATTCGGCGACTACGCGGACTCCGAGGAACTGCTGGCGAAGATCTCCGCATGGGTGGGCGCACGTCTGCATTACGTTCCGGGAAGCAGCGATCCGATCGACGGAGCCGTCGACACACTGCTCGCCGGACAGGGTGTCTGCCGGGACTACTCGCACCTCGTGGTCGCCATGCTGCGTGCGGTCAACGTTCCGGCTCGGCTGGTGGCGGTGTACGCACCCGGCTGCGATCCGATGGACTTCCATGCCGTCGCCGAGGCGTTCGTGGGCGGCCAGTGGCGTGTTGTCGATGCCACCTGCCTCGCCCCGCGCTCGACGCTGGTACGAATCTCGGTCGGCCGCGATGCTGCCGACACCGCATTCCTGGACAACCACAAGGGTGCGATCACCCTGAACAGTTCGGTCGTGACCGCCGTGGTCGACGGCGAGCTGCCTCAGGACGACATCACCGAGCTGGTCTCCCTCACCTGATGTTCCGAGCGAACACCGCAGTGATATGAGCTACATCACAGCGGCGTTTGTTTTCGGAGGCGGAAACCGACTAAGTATCCGTTACCAACAATCACAGCCACCTGAGAGGGCAACACCATGAGCTTCATCGACAAGGCCAAGAACGCTGCCGAAGACGCCATCGGCAAGGCCAAGGAGGTTGTGGGCGACGCCACCGACAACAAGGACCTCGAGGCCGAGGGCAAGAAGGACCAGGGTTCGGCAGGCGTGAAGAAGGTCGGCGAGAACATCAAGGACACCTTCAAGTAACCACCCTCCATCACATCGAGTGCCGCCGATCTCGATGATCGGCGGCACTTGCTTTTCACTCCCACTTTTCCTCACACCAGAGAACGGATTCCCCTCATGACCACATCGACAGACACGACCAAGGCCCCCAAGCGACGCGGCGGATTCGCCTCGAAGTTCGCCCTCCTGATCACGCTCGTCCTGGTCGCAGCGCTGGTGATCTTCGTGCTCCAGAACACCGTGCACACCACGATCAACTTCCTGGGTTGGAACTTCGACCTCGGCCAGGGTGTCTCTCTGCTCGGTGCAGCCGTCGTCGGTGCCGTCATCACGCTGACCGCGACCGCAGCGCTCAAGGTTCGACGCGCAGTCCGCTGACCGACTTCGACTCCAGAAGGAATGTCCGATGCTTCCCCTGCTTGCCCGTAAGTACCTGTACCGCTACTTGATCGTCGCGATCGGGCTACCCATCCTCGCCCGACTGTTGGTCTTCGCCGGTCAGAGCCTCGAAAAGCGAACAGGGAAAGACAATTTCGTGTCCAGGGGCCTGAAATCGGCCGGCAGGTTCGCGCAGAGGCGAGCCGACAAGTCGCAGGGCAAGAAGGCCAGGAACTCCGAGCACGCCCTCCGTTAGGCCGGTCGACGGGTGCGTCGACCAGCTGCGCCGGCCGGCATGGCAAACGATCAGTGTCCTGCCGGGTCGGTGAGGGATTTGCCTTCCTTGGCCTTGACGCGCTTGCGCTCGAGGAGGACCAGGGTGATCCCGAGGACGAGTAGAACCGGCGCGGCAACGGCCCCGATCCACACCCACCCGGTGAATCCGTAACCCGCCGCGGTGAGGGTGAGACCGAGACTCACCAACGCCACTCCGATACAGATGTACCCGGGCCAGTTGCGCGTGTCGACGATTGCCTCACCCGCGTGCCCGCGCGTCGTCCGGTCGTCGTCGGTTGCCCCGGCGTCGGCTTCGCTCGTGTTCTCGTCTGCCATGTGGATCCTCTCCGGATACGAACCGTTCGTCCCGTTCGAGACGAGCCGTCCGCGTCGGCTGCCCGCTTGTGACCGGCGGTAAACCTGAGATCGGATCGGATGGTCAGTCGTGCCAACTCACTGCCGCGAACGGGGCGCGGCTCGCGAGTCGTCCGACGATGCCGACGTGCGCGAAATCCTTGGCCGTCGCGACGGCGTCGAGCACGTCTGCGCCTTTCGCGAGCTCCGCGGTGATGGCTGCGGCGAACACGCAGCCGGCACCCGACACGCGCTCTTCGCCCACCTTGGGGGCGCGCAGCACGGTCAGTTCGGACCCGTCGTAGACGACGTCGACGGCCTCGTCGCCGGGCAGACCTGTGCCACCCTTGACCACCACGAAACGAGGCCCGAGGTCGGCGATTCTCTTGGCGGCTTCACCCAGATCGTCGACGGTGTCGATGGCGTCCATTCCGGACAAGGTCTGCGCCTCGAACAGATTGGGGGTGATCACGGTGGCCAACGGAAGGATCTCGCGCCGCAGGGCATTGTCGGTGTCGAGTGCGGCACCCGGCTCCTGGCCCTTGCAGATCAGGACCGGATCAACGACCACGTGCCGCCACGGCTGCAGGCGCAGCGACGCCGCTACCGTGTCCACGGTGACGGGGGTGCCGAGCATGCCGATCTTGACGACATCGAGATCGTGTGCGGCAGTGGCCACTTCGATCTGATCGGCGATGACCGTGCTGTCGATGGGCACGAATCGGTGCCCCCAGCCCGCCTTCGGATCGAACGAGACGATGCACGTGATCGTGCCGACTCCGTAGACCCCGAGCCGCTCGAATGTCTTGAGATCTGCTTGCAGACCGGCTCCGCCGGTGGCTTCCGAACCAGCGATGACATAGGCGATTGTCGACATGGCCTCAGTATGACAATCGCAGATCGGCACCGACGCGAGTGGTCGCCACGGGATTGGGTCCGGAGGTTTCGGGGCATACGTCGAAGTCGGTGCGTCTCATTGA
The DNA here is from genome assembly GCF_001647185.1 of Rhodococcus sp. EPR-147. Taxonomy (NCBI): domain Bacteria; kingdom Bacillati; phylum Actinomycetota; class Actinomycetes; order Mycobacteriales; family Nocardiaceae; genus Rhodococcus; species Rhodococcus sp. EPR-147. The sequence continues at coordinate 106,174 of NZ_LVCU01000069.1, read as the reverse complement.
GCAACCGACGACACCGCGCAGTACATCGACTTCGAGCCCAGGAGTAGCGGAGCACGATCGGAGATCGTGCAATCACGCACAATGACGAGAGTTTCGGAGGCCGAATCGTGCCCACCAGCAGAAATACGTCAGCCACCTGCGAGGACGTCTGGGACGTCCTGGCGAACGGATGGAGCTATGCGACCTGGGTCGTCGGCGCGTCCCGCATCCGCGCTGTCGACGGCAACTGGCCCGCAGTCGGCAGCTCCATTCATCACTCGGTGGGTGCGTGGCCTGCGGTACTCAGTGACGTCACGCGGTCGGTGGGACTCCATGCCGGTCGAGAACTTGTGCTCGAAGCCCGTGCACTGCCGTTCGGAAAGGCCTCGATAACAGTGCGACTGCATCCTCTCGCCTCGGGCTGCCGCATCGAAATCATCGAGCACGCAATCACGGCTCCCTTCGATCAGGTTCCCGACCGGGTCCAACATCTTCTGGCGCATCCACGCAACGCCGAGGCGCTGCGCAGGCTTGCACTCTTGGCCGAGCGGTCCACTGCACCGTGAGCAATACCCCACTGCGACAAGCAGTTTCGGGAAAGATGCTGTTCGTTTTCATTCTCGGCGATGTGCTCGGTGCCGGAATCTATGCTCTCGTCGGTGAGATCGCAGGTGAGGTCGGCGGAGCGATCTGGCTCCCCATGCTCGTCGCGCTGCTGATGGCGCTGCTGACCGCGGCGTCGTACGCGGAGTTGGTCACCAAATATCCGAGAGCGGGCGGCGCAGCGGTCTTCGCGCAACAGGCGTACGGCAAACCGATGGTGTCGTTCCTCGTCGGATTCTCCATGCTCGCCGCGGGTGTCACCAGTGCGGCCGGGCTGGCACTCGCCTTTTCGGGCGACTATCTGGGCGTGTTCCTGGACGTGCCTGCCGTACCCGCTGCAGTGGTCTTCCTGCTGTTGATCGGGTTGCTCAACGCGCGCGGCATCACCGAGTCACTCCGCGCCAATCTCGTGATGACGGTGGTCGAGGTGTCCGGGCTGGTCGTCGTCATCGCCCTTGCCGGACTGGTGTTGAGCCGCGGCGACGGTGTGCCCTCTCGCGTCCTCGAATTCACCGACGAGACGACACCGACCTTGGCGGTTCTCGGCGCGGCTCTGCTGGCCTTCTATTCGTTCGTGGGTTTCGAGACGTCCGCGAACATCGCCGAGGAGGTCGAGGACGTGCGCCGGGTCTACCCACGAGCTCTCCTCGGTGCCGTCACCGTGGCCGGTGTGGTGTACGTGCTCGTCGGGCTTGCGGTCTCGACAGTCGTGCCTGCCGACACACTGTCGCAGTCCACCGGTCCACTGCTCGAGGTCGTCGCTGCCGCCGATTCAGGCATTCCGCCGTGGGTCTTCGGTCTGATCGCACTCGTCGCTGTCGCCAACGGCGCGTTGCTGACGATGATCATGGCATCGCGGCTGACGTTCGGGATGGCGCGCGACGGTCTGCTCCCCGGAGTGCTCGCCGAGGTTCTGCCGGGTCGCAAGACACCGTGGACTGCCATCGTCGCCACCACAGCTGTCGCGATGGTCCTGGCCACCACCGGTTCTGTTGCGGCACTGGCCGAAACCGTGGTGCTCCTGCTGCTGTTCGTCTTCGTCAGCACCAACGTCGCCGTGCTCGTACTGCGCCGAGATCGGGCAGAGACCGACCATTTCCGAACGCCCACAGCACTTCCCGTCCTGGCGCTGATCACCTGTGCCGTACTGCTGACCCAGCAGTCGGGAGCAACGTGGCTCCGCGCCGGACTGCTTCTTGCGGTAGGCGTAGCGCTGTACTTCGTCGGTACCGTGCTGACCGGCAGGACCAAGACCGAGCAGAGGAGTACCTCCCGATGGCCACGACCGAAGTAGACGCGATCGTGATCGGCAGTGGCCACAACGGCTTGGTCGCGGCGGCAGCGATGGCAGACGCCGGCTGGGACGTCGTGGTCCTCGAGGCCGCCGAACATCCCGGCGGCGCTGTGCGCAGCGCCGAGCTCGTTCCCGGTTTCACCAGCGACCTCTTCAGCGCGTTCTACCCGCTGGCGCTCGCCTCGCCTGCCATGAAGGCACTCGAGTTGGAAAGCCACGGGCTGCAGTGGTCGCACTCCCCCGCGGTGTACGGCCATGCGCGGTCGCCGCACGACACCGACGCTCCGGTCGTCCACCACGATGTCGAGACCACCGCCGCGCGGCTGTCGGAACACGACGCGCGGGACGGCCACACCTGGTTGCGACTCTTCGAGCAGTGGGAGCGCATTCGCGAGCCCTTCATGAACTCGCTGTTCGGACCGTTTCCACCCGTCGTCCCCGCGGCCCGCCTCGTCCACGCCTTGGGCGTACCCGAGACGCTGCGCTTCGCACGATTCGCCGCCCTTCCCGCCCGCGTGATGGCTCACGAACTCTTCCACAGCGAGGCCGCTCGCTGCCTCCTGCTGGGCAACGCCATGCACGGTGACGTCCCGACCGACGCCCCCGTGAGCGGGATGATGGGCTGGCTGCTCACGATGCTGGCCCAGGACGTCGGGTTTCCTACCCCCGTCGGCGGATCCTCTGCGCTGACGTCCGCGTTGATTCGGCGTGGCGCCGCATCGGGTGCGGCGCTCGAGTGCGGTCAGGCGGTCGAGCACATCGAGGTGCGCGGCGGTCGAGCTCGGGCGGTGCACACCGCCGCCGGAGACACGTTTCGGGCGCGCCGAGCGATCGTGGCCGACGTGTCCGCACCGGCGCTCTACGGTTCACTGCTTCCGTACGACGCCGTGCCGCGCCGTGTGCACGACGACCTGCGCACCTTCGAGTGGGACACCCCTGTGGTCAAGGTCAACTACGCGCTCGATCGTAGAATCCCTTGGAATTCACCGTCTCTGGCCGATGCCGGCACCGTTCATCTCGGTGCGGACGACAACGGTCTCGTGCATTGGGCAGCCGATCTCACGACCGGAGTCCTTCCCGCGAGTCCGTTCATGCTGTTCGGTCAGATGACCACTGCCGATCGGAGCAGATCACCGGAGGGCACCGAAAGCGCTTGGGCCTACACGCATCTGCCGAGAGGCGTCGTCGACGACGCGGCCGCCGACACCGTGGCTGATCGGGTGGACGAAGTCCTCGACGCCCACGCACCGGGGTTCCTCGATTCGGTCGTCGGGCGGGTCGTACAGCGACCGAGCGATCTGTACGGTGCCGACGCGAATCTGCACGGCGGTGCGGTGAACGGCGGAACCGCACAGCTGCAGCAGCAGTTGATATTTCGACCGACACCGGGTCTGGGTCGATCGGAGACGCCGGTGGAGGGTCTGTTCCTGGGCTCGGCATCGGCGCACCCCGGTGGCGGAGTGCACGGAGCAGCCGGGCTCAATGCCGCCCGGGCAGCGCTCGGCCAGCGAGGTGTCACCGGCTGGGTGAAGAAGAAAGTCACCGGTTCACTCATCGACATGTTGACCCGGTGAACGCCGTTATCGAAGAGAGATCTTTCGTTACCGGTTCGAGACCTTCGCAGGAGTCTTCCGAAATCGGACGCTGACATTGTTGAACCCACAACAACTCAGCGTTTCGTGACCGGAGGGGCACCCGCCGGGAACAATCGCTTCGGGGAAGAGGTAAGCATGTTGACAAGCACCGCAACCATGGAACGCTCCATTCGCGATGACGAGGGCGTATTCCGACTCGAAACTGTCATGGGCTCGAACGGCCACAACACTCTGCGCGCCTTCGGCGAACTGGACATGTCGACTCGAGCCGAATTCGTCCACAGTCTCGACCGGTTGGCCTACGCGTCCGATCAGGTCTCGGTCGATCTGTCGGAGGTGTCGTTCATGTACTCCGGCGTGGCCAACGCGATCATCGACGCCACCTACGTTCATCCCGGCAAGATCGACGTACTCGCACCCGCACGGTCGGTGCGCATGGTCCTGGAGGTACTGGGTGCAGGCGGCCTGTTCGCCGACACGTTTCGATCGTGAATCGGACCGGATAACAGGTAACGTCGAGAACATGCCAGACGAGCCGACCGGAGCAGCCTTCGAGATCGCGGCGGCAGCACACGACGCGACGACCGTCCTCACCGTTCGAGGCGAACTCGATCTCGACACCATCCCGGAACTGTCGGCCGTCGCATTCCCCGCGGCCGACACCGCACGAGGTGGTCTCGTGGTGGACCTCACGGACGTCAGCTTCCTCTCTTCCAGCGCAATCACAGTGCTGGTACGAGTGTGCGATCGACTACCCGATGCCTCGCGCATGGCGCTGGTAGCGGTCGACGGAGTCGTGGTTCGGCCGGTCCAGCTCAGTGGAATCGATCGGGTGATGGCGACCTTCACGACCGTGCCCGACGCGGTTGCCCACGTTCGGTCGGCTGCGCTCGATGCAGAGGTCGACCGATGACCGGCCGACACCGAGTCGGGCTTCCGCGATGACCGAAAGCAGTCTCGCTCCCAGTCGTTGGACCCACACCGCGTCGGCCGAACCGGCCGTGGCGACAGCCCTCCGGCGTCGGTTGCACCAGTGGGTCGTCGAACTCGGAGTGAGGAACGATCTGGTGGACGACATCGTCCTCGGGGTCTACGAAGCACTCGCAAACGTGGTCGAACACGCGTACCACTCGGCGCCCGAGGCCGGAACGATGACGGTCACCGCCGCCTACGAACACCGGACACTGACGGTGACGATCTCCGATACCGGGACGTGGCGTCCACCGAATCCGACGACCAATCGCAGTCACGGTCTACAACTCGCAGCCGCGGTGGCCGACGATCTCCTGGTCGCCCACCGACCCGGTTTCGGCACAATGGTCACCGCTGTATGGACCGACCCGATGACAACCGACCGATCGAGATCCGCCACCCGCTCGTCATGACCGAAGGGAGTCCCCATGTCCGCCACGGCTGCTGATCTACTCGACACTGCACCGTGCGGCGTGTTCTCGGTCGACGTCGCCACCTCGCAAATCCTCTACGCCAACGCGGCCGCCGCGCGGATCACCGCGCGCAGCCGCGAGACGCTCGTCGGAATGTCGGTCACCGACCTGTTCACGGTCGAGTTCGAGCCGATCCTGGCGGCTCTGATGGATGTCGTGTCGACGTCGGAATCGGACTCGCCGGTCGGAGCGGACGCGAAATTGACCGTCGCATCCGATCGACGCGCCGCAATAGCCGTGTCGATCCTGGCCAACAGTCTGCGCACGCCCGAGGGGGCCGTGACGGTGACGATGACGCTGCACAACGAAACCGAACGCCATGTGCGCGAGAAGGATCTGGTCGACGCCCGCCACAACGCGGAGGCCGCCCAGGACGATGCCGAGGCCGCTCTGGACAGATCGCAGGACGCACTGGGGGCCTCGGAAGAAGCACGCAAGCAGGCCGAGGCGGAGAAAACCCAGGTACAGATTCTGGCGTCGACGCTGCAACGCACCCTGCTGCCGCCGATCCTGTCGGCTCCGACGGGCATGAACGTGGCAGCGCACTATCACCCCGCATCCATCGACGAGGTCGGCGGCGACTTCTACGACGTGTTTCCGCTCGACAAACAGACGTGGGGTTTCTTCCTCGGTGACGTGAGCGGTAAGGGCGCGGGCGCCGCCGCCGTGACCTCACTGACCCGTTACACCCTCCGCGCCGCCGCAGTGTTCGACCGCAACCCGATCGCGGTGCTCGACAACCTCAATACCGTTCTGCACCACGAGTTCCACGGAGACGACCCACGTTTCTGCACGGTGGTTTTCGGCACCATCACTCCGGGACCGGACGGCGCAGTGGTGGACCTCGCCAGCGGCGGACATCCGCCGGCACTGCGTATCACGCACGACGCCGTCGTCGACTTCGTCGACACCACAGGTGGCCAGTTGGTCGGAGCGTTGGCCGAGCCGCACTTCGCATCGGCATCGGTGACCCTGCGCCCCGGCGACGTCATGGCGTTCTACACCGACGGATTGACCGAAGCGATCGTCGGACCCGGGCGGACGCGCTTCGACGACGACGGTGGCCTCGAATCCTTCGCTGCGAGAAAGGGTGCGACCACTGCACCGAAGATCGTCGACGATCTCACGTCACTGTTGGCGTCCTTCGGGGACGGCCTGCAGGACGACGTCGCACTGCTCGCCTTCGAGGTACCCCGGCCCGAGGCCGACTCGTAGCAGTTTTACAAGCAAGTAAAGCTTTGTCGACAGCACTCTCCAATACGGTCTTCCACCTCGAACCGCTTGGTGTTGTTTCATGTTTTTCCGCGTGGTCGGATACTCGAAACACCCAAGTCGGACAGTGGGGGATGCATGCGAGAGACGAGTACAGGTCCGTCGACCACGACGAATCAGGCAGCGACCGGTACTGCGATCCACCCGGCGCAGCGATTCGCGCCGCGCCGCACTGCATCGGCCGTACGAGCCAGGACCGCTGCGAACTCGGGCACCGATACGCCTCGGCCACTGCAGGAAGCGCCGAGGTTTGCTGATTCCGGGCTCACCGCGCGTGAAATCGCAGTCCTCGGTGCATGGTTGCGCTGCGACTCCAAACAGGAAGTGTGCGCGGTTCTGCACATCGCGCTCGGCACGGTCAACACCCACCTGTCTCGAATTCGGGCGAAGTATGCCACCGTCGGTCGGGCGGCACCCACCAAGGCCTCACTCGTGGCCCGGGCGCTGCAGGACGGTCTGATCACCCTCGAGGATCTCTGACCGATCTGCACTGAGACGGTCCCGAATCACACTCGGCCTCGGTCGGACCATGGGTCCGCGCGTCGCCACAGGGTCGGCAGTTCGAGGACGATCCCGTCTCGTCGCGCGCAGGCGTCCAGCACATCGATGGAGGCAGACATGTTGTCGAAGGCGTACGCGAGCGCCTGCAGTGGTTCGTCCAGAGACCGAAAGAAGTTGTCCCAGTGCGTCAGTACCACGCGTCGGGCACCGACCGCTGCGACCGTCTCCTGCCAGTACTGCTCGACGAACGCGCGCGGTCGGCGGCCGAGTTGTCCTATCGAGAGGTAGACCACCTCGGCATGGCGACCGTCGAGCATGCCGGACCGGAAACCGGCGCTGCTGTGCACGAGTGCGGTGCGGCCACTCGGAACGTGTTCGACGTGCATCGACCATGCCTCCCCGCACCGGTACTCACGCACCCGAGCCGGTTGGGTCAGTGGCCGGTCTATCGTTCCGTGCGCTCGATCCGGATACGAGTGAACCGATTCGACGAACGTGACGGCAAAGCTGCCGTGCGACGTTGTCCCACCGTTCTCGACGACGACGATCCGGTCGTTCGGGAGATCCGAACCCTGCCCGATGAAACCGGTCGAGGAACCGCCGACCAGAACGGCACCGGTGCGCAGCGCTACCGCCGCCGAGTCGAGTGCGTGATCGTAGTGCGAGTGTGCGCACAGCACAGCGTCGAGCATGGTGATCCCTGCTCTGCGCAGGGCCGCGTCGATGCGCCGCATGTCCGACCGCAGCGGTAGGGCGAGGGTTTTCGGAAGCGACGGTCGCGAGAAGAAGCCGTCGGTGAGGATCGCCGATTCGCCGTCGTCGAAGAGCACCGTGCTCACACCGAGGAACGACACCGTCACCGGCGACCGCGGACTCGCCGACGCAGTGGTGGCGATCTCCGTCGGACCCGGCAGCGCGGGACGACCGATTCTCCGGGCCACTCTCACGCTTGCGCAGCGAGCGCTCGTCCGGCCTGCCGACCGCCGAAGATGCACCCACCCAGAAACGTTCCCTCCAACGAGCGGTACCCGTGCACACCGCCGCCACCGAAACCGGCGATCTCACCTGCCGCCCACAAGCCGTCTATCGCCTGTCCGTCGCCGTCGAGGACACGGCCCTGCAGGTCGGTTTGAATGCCGCCCAATGTTTTTCGCGTGATGATGTTCAACCGCACGGCGATCAACGGACCCGATTTGGGATCGAGAATCTTGTGCGGTGAGGCGGTACGCGCGATGCGCTCTCCGCGCGATCGACGCGAATTGTGGATCGCGGAGATCTGCAGGTCCTTGGTGAACGGGTTGTCGACCTCGCGGTCGCGGGCCTCGATCTGCCGCTTCAGATCGGCGAGGTCGATCAGATCTTCGCCGGAGACCCTGTTCATTCCCTGGACGAGTTCGGCGAGTGTGTCGGCGACGACGAAATCCTCTCCGTTCTTCTTGAACGCCTCCACCGGTTCACTGGCACCGGGCAACACCCGGCCGAGAACGAGCTTGAGGTTCTTTCCGGTGATGTCCGGGTTCTGCTCCGATCCCGAGAGTGCGAACTCCTTCTCGATGATCTTCTGCGTCAGGACGAACCAGGAGTACTCGAATCCACTGTCCTGGATGGCTTTCAACGTTCCGAGGGTATCGAATCCCGGAAAGTTCGGAACCGGGAACCGTTGCCCACGCGCGTCGAACCACATGGACGACGGGCCGGGAATGATTCTGATTCCGTGGTTCTTCCAGATCGGATTCCAGTTCTTGATGCCCTCGGTGTAATGCCACATGCGGTCTTTGTTGACCAGACGGCCACCGACTTTCTCGGTGATGCCGAGCATGCGGCCGTCGACGTGTTCGGGGACTCCCGAGATCAGGGACTGCGGAGCTGTTCCCAACCGCGCCGGCCAGTTCTCCCGCACCAGGTCGTGGTTGGCTCCGATGCCGCCCGCCGTGACGAGCACGGCTCCGGCACGCAACTCGAACTCGCCGACCTCGACGCGGCTACTGCCCGAACCTCGCTCCGCGGCACTGGGTTCGAGAAGTGCGCCGCGGACTCCCTCGACTGTGCCGGCACTGACGATGAACTCGTCGACGCGGTGACGAAAACCGAAGCGCACCAACCCTTTGTCGGCGGCCTCACGTACGCGTTGCTCGAACGGCGCAACGACCCCTGGACCGGTACCCCAGGTCAGGTGGAACCGCGGAACCGAATTCCCGTGTCCCTCGGCGAGGTAGCCACCACGTTCGGCCCACCCGACGATGGGTACCCAGCGCACACCCTGCGCGTGCAGCCAGGACCGTTTTTCCCCCGCCGCGAAATCGAGGTACGCGCGCGCCCACTGGTGCCCCCAGTAATCCTCGCCCGCGGGATCGTCGATGCCGCGGTCGAAGGTCGCGGTTCCGAGCCAGTCCTGCCACGCAAGCTCTGCGGAATCCTTGATGCCCATGCGTCGCTGCTCCGGGGTGTCCACCATGAACAGACCGCCCAACGACCAGAACGCTTGACCGCCCAAGTTCTGCTCGGGCTCCTGGTCGAGGAGCAGCACCCGCTTTCCGGCGTCGGCCAGTTCGGCGGTCGCCACCAGTCCGGCCAAGCCTGCACCCACCACGATCACGTCTGCGTCCATTGCCCCACTGTGCTGTCGTCGGTGCCGGATCTCAAGGAAACTGCCTCAAATGACTATAGGATTTGTCAGATACTGACAAAGAGTGGGGAGGTAGGTCGATGTACCCAGCGCGGGCCGCCGTAGTCGCGAAGATCGAATCTGAGCTGGGCCCCGTCGTCGCATCCGCAGTACACGCGATTCGCGACGCGATCCCGGTCTACCGATCACTGCAGGGTGCGCAGTTGGCCGATGTCGAGGCCATCGCATATTGGTCGCTGAGGCGGTTGATGGCCCTGTGGGCGCATGGCGATCGGACGATCGACGACCGTGACCACAGTAGATTCCGCGCGATAGGTGCCGCGCGCGCAGCGGACGGGCGCCCGCTGGCCGATGTGCTGCGTGCGTATCGAGTCGCGTCGAGCGTGTTCGTTCGGCACGTGACAACCGAGTATCTCGATGTACTCGAACCACCGGACATTGCCGAACTCGGCCTCGGCGTACTCGACGCCATCGACGCAATCTCCGAGGAAATCATCGGCGCGTACGTCATTGCGCGCGAACAGCTCACATCCAACCGTGCGCAGGCGCATGCCGCGCTGCTCGACGACCTGCTTGCTGCCAGACACAACTCACCCGGGACGGTGTCGGATCGTTCGCGCGAACTCGACCTGAAGCTGCCCACGCACCCGAATCTGCTTGTGGTGCAATCGACAGATCCGGGCCGACCCTTGTCCGACGACACCGTCGAATCGCTGGTCCTCGCAGTAGGACTCGTTCCGCCGGACCGCACCGCGCCGTCGGGTCAGCGGAGCCACTTGTGCACTCGGCGCGAGCAACGTGCGATCGTGTTGTTGCCACCATCGATCCACCGCGCCGAGGCGGACCTCGCGTGTCGAGATCTGATGCTGCGCGGATGCCTCGTGGAGAGATCCACCATTGCCGGTATCAGCAGTTCGTGGCGACTCGCATCGGAAGCGCTGGACACCGCACCGGATCACGCGTTCGACGACCGGGCACTGCTCGATCAGGGTGACGGTCAGCTGCTGGCACTGCTGACCGCGCGCCCCACCGCGGACACGAGCGAGGTGGTACGTGGCGTGCTCGGTCCGCTGACCGAGGCGGCGAACGAACATATTCTGCAAGGCCTTTCGGCCTTCATCGCCACCGGTACGGCAACGGCTGCCGCCACCCGACTACAGGTACACCCGCAGACTCTGCGCTACCGACTGCGCCGAGCCCAGGAACTGACCGGCCGAGATCCCCGATCTGCGTGGCATCGACTCGCGTTGGACACTGCGATTCAACTCCGGCAACTCGGTTGATCCGGCCTTCGGCAATGCCGGGCACATCGAGAACCCGGACACCCATGCATGGATCCAAACGAGGACTCGTCACCTTCTTGGGACGGTGATCGAGCGATTCAGTTGATGTTCCACGACTCGACAGCATCGAGTCGCCGGCCGTCGGAGTCGTACGTGTAGAAGCCTTCACCGTCCCCGAGACCGGTCTTTCCCGCGTCGATACCCTTTTGCAGTATGTCGGCAAATTTGACCTGATCCTCGCCACCGTGTGCGCGCGCGATGTGTGCAGCGACGTTGAAGCCGACAGTGTCGTATATCTGGAACGGACCGGCGGGTGCCCCGGTGGCTATGCGCCACACGTTGTCGATGTCCGCCGGATTGGCAACCCCGCCGACGTAAAGGTTGGCTCCTGCTTGCAGCAGCGGGATCAGAAGGCTGTTCAGCACGTATCCCGGAATTTCCTTACGGACCGGAACGGGAACGAGACCGATCTCCGACGCAAAGCTCAGTACGATATCGAAGTAGACAGGATCTGTTGCAGCAGTTGCCATCACCTCACCGGTGTTGTACCGCCACACGAGATTGGCGAAGTGCAATGCAAGAAACTTTTCCGGCCGCCCGGTGGCCTCGGCGAAACTGCTGGGCAGTAGTGACGACGAGTTGGTCACGAAGATAGTTTTCGGCGGAGCGGACGCGCCGATATCCGACCAGACCTTCTTCTTCAGGTCGAGATCCTCCGGAACTGCTTCGATCACCAGGTCGGCGTCCGAAACGGCCTCGGCGACGCTGGTGGTGGTCGTGATGGATTCGATGGCCTCGTCGAATCGCTCCTCGTCGAAAGTCTTCAGGTCACGCTTGTAATATCCGCGCATCCATTCCCAGCGGTCCGGCAGCTTGGCAAGTAATTCGTCGGAAATGTCGTATCCCACAACGGTTTTTCCGTGGTAAGCAGCCTGCATCATGATCTGCGAACCGAGCACTCCGGTTCCGAGTACGGTCACGTTATCGACATCGGTCATGGACGACACACTTCCCTTTATGTAGTCACTGGTTTCCCGCTCTCCAAGTTCTACCGCTGAGCGCGAAGCCATCGTCTCGTGGGGTCCAACAGCGGACCGACTCGACCGACGACGGCGCTTTACACTCCACAGGATCGACGGTTCACGCATACTCGAACGATGGCTGTCGATCCCCGCGGAAGAGACCTGAAGCGCTACCTCGAAGAAGACCCCGGTGGGCCGGTGGTGATGCTCAACCTGCTTCGGTTCGCCGAAGGTGGCCGCGATTCCTACGCGGAATATGCGAAAGCACTGGACGAGACGTTTCTCCCGCGCTACGGCGCGACGGTGCTGTACGCGGGCGACGGTTCGACCGCACTTGCCGCCGAGGACGGACAGGCCTGGGATGCAGTGCTCCTGGTCCAGTACCCGTCACGTAAGGCGTTCAGCGAGATGGTGGCCGATCCCGAGTATCAGACGGTGACGGCGTTACGGACCGCCGCGTTGACAGAGGCGGTCCTGCAGGCCACCATTCCGTGGTCGTGAATTCGCCCCTAGGCTTCGCATCCGCGTTCGCAAAGAGGGACTTCACGGCGTTGCGAGCAACTTACTGCGGAACAGGTCGAGTACCTGGTCCAAAGCCTGCCGTGTCGGCTGCCCTGGTTCGTCGATGAGTCCCTCCGTGACAACGGAATGCGGCGGTCCGAAGGCTTCCGGGTTGAACGAGGAGTCGGGTAGTTCCACCGAGACGAATGCGTCGCCGAGCTGCTCTCGCAGCCATTGGAATCGCACAGGCGGGCACATCTTGTCGCCCTCGAAGCGCATCCCCAGGACCGTGAGTTCCCCTGCTGCACAACGACTTTTGACCTTGTCGAGATCGCCCGGGGTGATATCGATGGATCGAGCGCGAGACTTCGATGCCGCGAACGGGAGCGACGGCTGCGAGAGCACCGGTGCGATCAGTCGATCGTCCGCCGCCATGGCGAGAGCGAATCCGCCGGTGAAGCACATTCCGATGGCACCGACGCCCGGTCCGCCGCAGCGCTCGTGCTCCTGCGCCGCCAGAGCCCGCAACCACACCACGATGCGCGACGATTTACCGGTAGCGAGGATGGTGAATTCGCGACTGACGCACGCCGGCACCATGGCGCGGGACATGGTGGCAACGGTGCCGAGCGCTCCCAGCGGCGCGGTCAGCGGATCCTTGCCGTCGACTCCGAACAGGTGCGGAACGACGGCCGTACAACCGATTTCGGCGACGGTTCTCGCGAAGTCCGCCACCCTGGGAGTGATGCCCGGCATCTCCGACATCACGATCACAGCAGGTCCGGTTCCGATGCGATAGACGGGCGCTGTCCGCCCGTCCGCGGTGAACTCGGTCCGCTCGAAGTCGGCCAGAGTGTCATCGGTCATTGGAGTGCGTCCTTCTGCCAGAGGGTTCACCGCGCCGAGCCGACGCTTGCGATCAAAGCTAGATCATCGTGGGTCGACACGACGTCGATAGAACACGTGTCGCTTAAGCACTCACCACGAGTTCGTGTCGGCCAGAACGGTCACACCCAGCGCGACGAAAAGCGTGGCACCGGCCGCAACTCCGAACAGACTCGCGGCGGGCGCTCCCGCGCGTCGGCCGAGCACGCTCGCCGCGACATCGAGGGCATCGATCCCGACCCCGGCCGCCACCGCCGCCTTTCGAACGTCCGAGGACGGGTGATGCAAGGCCATTCCGAGTGCCAGATCGCGTACTCCGAAGAGGCGAGTCGCCACCCCGGCGCTTCCGGGTTCACGCATGGGTCCGAGACCGAAGGCGCGCCACGAGTGCGCAGGACTGACCCACGACACCAAACCGGCAGTCGATCGCAGAACCGACAGTGCGAGCAACGGGGTCGACTGTGAACGCATAGCGTCTCCTTCAGATTTTGTAGTGGTTACTACAGAAACGCTACCTGTAGTGCCCACTACAATCAAGGCGTGGCCACCAAACATTCGCGCGAAGAGATGCTGTCCGGCGCGTTGGACGCTGCCCTGGAAGGCGGCCTGAGCCGCTTGACTTTCGGCCGACTCGCGTCGCGTCTGCAGATCAGCGATCGCATGGTCGTCTACTACTTCCCCACGAAGGACGACCTTCTGACGTCCGTTCTGTCGGTGGTGGGAGACCGATTGCAGCACGTGCTGTCCGCGGCGTTCCCGACGCCGATGAACGACCACCGCTCCCTCGTCGCGGCGGCGTGGCCGGTCGTGGCAAAACCTGAATACGATCCGTTGTTCGGTCTGTATTTCGAGGCGATAGGACAAGCCACTGCAGGACTGGAGCCCTACCGGTCGGTGGCCTCACTCTTGGTGGAGGGCTGGATCGAGTGGCTCAGCGGCTTTGTCGTCGGTAGTCCGGACCATCGACGGATGGAGGCCACAGCTGCAGTGGCACTGCTCGACGGCCTACTGCTCATGCGTCTGTTGGGAGGCAGCGATCTCGCCGCCACCGCATCGACGTCACTGCTGAACACCGGTGGATCCCAGAGGGAACGACCGAGTTCATGACGACGCCGGTTCTTCGATCGGCGTCTGGAACGACCACAGATGTCCCTCGGGATCGCGCACGCTGTATTCACGGACGCCGTAGGGCATGTCGGTGGGCAGGTAGTCGATCGATGCCCCGGTTGCCGCCACGCGAGCGTGGTGGGCATCGACGTCGTCGACGAGGATCGCAAGCGATGCGGTGACCGATCCGGTTGTCAGCGGCGACACCATCCGATGTTCGGAGGCCTCGCGGTGAAGCCACACCACACCGTCACCCGCATGCACTTCCCCGTGCACTGCTCTGTCGCCGTCGTATTCGATGGGCCCGGGAGCCAGTCCGAACACGTCGACGAGGTAGGAATGCGCTGCTGCGATGTCGCGATACACCAGCAACGTGGTGCGTCTGGTGACTGCCGGCTCCTCGGCCGACAGGCCCGAGAGTAGGTCCAACAGCGCGTCGTCGCCGAGGAGAGCACCATGCAGTAGCCGGTCCTCGACCGCCCGAACCCGCTCTCGCACACGAGCGAGCTCGGCCATCTGCCGGTCCAGGTCGGCCAGATGCTGCCGACTCAGGTGCAGGAGATCCGCTGCGTCCGGCTCCACATCGCCCAGCGGGGTGCCCAGTTCTCGGAGCAGTCGAATCCGGTACAGCCGGTCGAGGTCACCCCCGTCGTAGCGACGCCTGCCCCCTCCGTCTCGGACGGGAGCGAGCAGACCGAGTTCTTCGTAGTAGCGCAACGTACGCTCGGTGACGCCGGTTCTACGGGCCACATCACCGATGCCCCATGTGCTGGAATCGCTGCTGTTCATGCAGGCAACGGTAGAACCTCACGCCACGTCAGGAGCAAACTCGGCCGGTTCGGATCACACGTCTTCGAGTCGAATTCCCTTGGTTTCCTTCATGAAGAAGCAGGCGACACCGGTCAGAGCGGCCAGGAACATGATGTACACACCGAACACCCAGCCCAAGTCGAGGCCGAGGAAGAGCTGGTTGAGATACGGCGCAGTTCCGCCGAACACCGCTACCGAGAACGAATAGGCGAATCCGATTGCCTGCGTGCGGAGTCGGGTGGGAAAGCTTTCCGAGAGAGTCGAGGAAAGGATGGATGCCGGGACGGCGATGACGAGCAACGCCACCGTCGACGGGAGCAGCAGTGACCACCATTGCGTCGAGATCATCATCGTCAGCGGGATCTGCAGCACGAACATCAGCACGGCGAACGCGGCCAGCATCGGCCGTCGACCGATCGAATCCGAGAGACGACCGAAGAACGGCAGGGACACCAGCGCTATCAACTGAGCGACGACGAGCATCCAGTACGCGGTGTCCGGGTTCATCCCCCGCTGCGTGATGGCGAACGTCGAGACGTAGGAGGTCCAGGTGTAGTGCGCCGCAGTGATTCCCGACGTCATTCCGATCATCAACACGATCGCCTTGACGACGGTCTTGCGTGCGATCGGTGCCTGTTCCACCTTGTTCTGCTCCGAATCGAAGACCTCGCTCTCGTCCATGTTCTTGCGCAGGTAGAGCGCGAACAACGCCAGGAGTGCTCCCAGCAGGAACGGGATACGCCAACCCCACTGGCCGACAGCCGATTCCGACAGCGTCGAGGTGATGACGCCACCGACCGTGTACGCCAGAGCCGACCCGCCGAAGATCGCGACGAACGCGACGCTTCCCCACATGCCCCGACGGTTCGGCGGTGCGATCTCGCCGACGTAGGAGTACGCCGTCGCCGACTCACCGCCGTGCGCGAATCCCTGCATGACGCGTGCGAGCAACAGCAGTACCGAGGCCCAGGCACCGATCGCACCGTAGGTGGGCATGATGCCGATCAGCAGGCTGCCGGTCGCCATCATGAGCATCGTGGTGACGAGAACGAACTTGCGGCCCTTCTTGTCCGCGATCCGGCCGAACACGATGCCGCCGAGGGGCCGCATCAGGAATCCGACGGCGAACACTGCCAACGTCGACAGCAGTGCCGAGACCGGATCTGCCTGACTGAACATCGCCGCCGCGATGAACGGTGCGAACACCGCGTAGGCGCTCCACTCGTACCATTCGAGAACGTTGCCGACGGTGCTGGCGAAAAGCGATTTCTTCCGCGAGGAGATATCGGGTGCCGAGCGGGTATCGCGTGATGATCCGACGGTCATGGAGTGTCGCTTTCGGTCGAATGGTTCTGCACTGGAACAGGTTTGAGTGCTGCACGCCGAATCTTCCCGGTCTGGGTCTTGGGAAGTTCGTCGATGATGTGAATGGCCTTCGGGCGTTTGTAGGCCGCCAGTCGGTCGCGTGCGAAATCCACCAGCGCATCCGGCGTCACCGTCTTGCCGTTGCGCAGGGATACGTAGGCCACCACCGATTCGCCCTGGTAGTCGTCGGGCCTGCCCACCACAGCGGCCTCGAACACCGCGGGATGTTCGTAGAGGGTGTCCTCGACCTCTCGGGGCCAGACCTTGTACCCCGACACGTTGATCTGATCCTTGAGCCGGTCGACGAGATACACCCATCCGCCTTCGTCGATGATCGCCACGTCTCCAGTACGAAGACGACCTCCGGGCATCGTCGACGCGGTCGCATCGGGATTGCGCCAGTAGCCCGAGACCACCTGCGGACCCGAGATCTCCAGTTCCCCCGCGATTCCCGCGGCCGTCGGCTCCCCGGAGGAGTCCAACGTACGCAACGTCACTCGCGGCAACGGCAGCCCGACGGACAGCGACCCACTTGCGGAGTCCACCGGCGCTCGGGTGCCGGGCGGCACCGCGATGACGCCCGCTGTCGTTTCGGTCATGCCGTACGCGTTGTGGATGTAGCACCCGAATGCGGACTCGAAAGCGGTGACCGTTGCGGGCGGAATGGGTGCGCCGCCGGAGTACAAGGCCTTCACCGACTCGAAGTGGGCACGCGTCGCACCTGCAGTCTCGGAGATCGCGTTGAACACCGTGATCGACCCGATGGTGTACGTGACGCGGTGCTCGACGAAGGCGTCGAGAGTGACTGACGCATGGAAACGGTGAGCGAAGACGAGCACACAGTCGCGTATCAGAGCAACCGCCGCGTCGAGCATCGCGCCGGTGATGTGAAACAACGGCGCGACGGCGAACACGACGTCCCCGTCGGCGAGACCGGCCCGTTCCCCGAAATCCAGGGCCGTCGCGAATGCGTTCGCATGCGAGATCTGCGCACCCTTCGGCGGTCCCGTGGTTCCGGACGTGTAGGCCAGGAGTGCGAGATCGTCCGGGTGCGGGGCGAATTCGGGAACGGACCGGCCACGGTACAGATCGATCAGGCCCATGAGATCGTCGTCGGGGCGGGGGGTCACGCGAGACGTCGAAGTGAAGACGCGCGGGTCGTTGCGGGTCTGCAGGTCCAGTCCACTGGTGCTCACGAGCAGCCGAACCGTACTACCACGCAGTGTCGAACCGAGGGCTTCGAGATCGTGTTCGTCGCAGACGAGCGCGATCGGTTCTGCGTCGTCGATCAGCGTCCGCAGTTCGCGATTGCGGTACATCGGGTTGAGGATCAACGCGACCGCCCCGATCTTCCACAGCGCGAGAAAGGTCAGGGGGTACTGCGGAATGTTCTGCAGATAGATGCCGACACGGTCGCCGCGCGTCACTCCGCGGTCGATCATGGCGGCCGCAAGGGCGTCGGATGCCTCGTCCGCCTCGCGGGCGGTGAGCACGGAGTCGAAGTACGCCAGCGCCGGCCGGTCCGGGGCGTCGGACACTCTCCTGCGCCATCCGTCGAGGACGGTCGCAGGCCCGATCGCTCTGTCGAGGGTCATGGACGGCCCTTTCGGTTGACCGGAATCTCGGCCCAGGAGGACCGACCGAACACTCGCTCGGCGATAGTGTTCACAGTGTTACGGATCACAACTTCGGTGTCAACCCGGTGCGTAGCGGCCGGTGACAACCCGGTCGACCTCTACGGTAAGCGCATGACCGCGACCCACATCTGGCGCACGTACGAGGGATCGAACCTCTCCCCAGCATTGGCGTCGGCGTTGAACACGTTCGTCGAGCAGGGGTACCACGGCACATCGGTGCGGCAGATCGCTGCAGGTGCCGGCCTGTCCGTTCCCGGCCTGTACCACCACTTTCCATCGAAGCAGGCGCTGCTGGTCGGCATCATGGACGCGTCGATGGACGAACTGCTGGATCGGACTCGATCGGCCGAGAACGAAGCAGGTCCGTTGCCGAGCGATCGGTTCGACGCGGTCGTGGAGTCCCTGCTGCTGTTCCACATTCACCGACGCGACGCCGCCTTCGTGTGTTCGACGGAGATCCGCAGCCTCGAATCCGCGAATCGCGCCGCGTACATCGCGAAGCGGGACGAGGAACAACGACTGCTCGACGCCATCGTCGTCGACGGCGTCGAGTCCGGCGTCTTCGACACTCCGCACCCGGCGGATGCCAGCCGAGCCGTCACGACGATGTGCGTCGGTGTCGCAACGTGGTATCGACCCGACGGGCCGCTGTCTCCGAGCGAGCTGGTGGCGGTGTATCTCGACATTGCCCGTCGTACGGTCGGAGCCGCGACCGGCGGGCGGGAGTAGCTGCCCCGGAATCCTTGACCCGATCGAGTGATTGTGCCAACCTTCCAGTGACCGAGCGAGTGTTCGGTCGGCACCGGAATGGGAGCGCATCGTGGCCATCGATCTGACATTCGACCCCGACATCGAGAAGTTGATCGAGAGGACGCGCACGTTCACTCGCGAACACGTGCTTCCCATCGAGGACCGATTTCTGGGGAACGTCGCCGATGCCGGCGGCGACCGACTTCGCGTCGAAATGCAGGCAGCCGCCAAGGATGCCGGCGTGTTCGCCCCACATGCCCCCGTCGAATACGGCGGCCACGGTCTGTCCATGAGCGACCGCGCTCCGGTGTTCGAGGAAGCCGGTTACTCACTGTTCGGACCGATCGCTCTCAACCTCGGCGCACCCGACGAGGGCAACGTGCACATGCTCGCCCACATCGCATCGACGACGCAGAAGGAGCAGTTTCTCGCTCCCCTGGCGCGCGGTGACATGCGCTCGGCGTTCGCCATGACCGAACCTGCCCCGGGTGCCGGGTCCGATCCCTCGGCCCTGACCACTGCGGCCGAGCGGGTCGACGGTGGCTGGAAGATCAACGGACACAAGTGGTTCATCACCGGTGCCGATGGTGCAGGTTTCTTCATCATCATGGCCCGTACCTCCGGTAAGCCAGGAGATCGCGGCGGCGCGACGATGTTCCTGGCCCCTGCGGACACCGCGGGGATCACAGTCGGCCGTCACATCGGCACCCTGGACAAAGCCATGATCGGCGGGCACTGCGAGGTGTTCTTCGAGAACGTGTTCGTGCCCGACGACAACGTTCTCGGGGCCGTCGACGAGGGATTCGCCTACGCCCAGGTGCGTTTGGGGCCCGCCCGCATGACTCACGTGATGCGGTGGCTCGGAGCTTCCAGGCGGGCCCACGACATCGCCGTGGCGCAGGTCGCTCAGCGCGAAGGGTTCGGCGGCAAGCTCGGCGATCTGGGCATGGTGCAGAAGATGGTCGCGGACAACGAGATCGACATCGCGGCCACCCGCGCACTGCTGATCAAGGCCTGCTTCGAGCTGGATCGGGGTGGGCACGCGAGCAACGAGACCTCCATTGCCAAGACGTTCGCCGCCGAGGCGATCTTCCGCATCGTCGACCGCAGCATTCAGATGTGCGGGGGCCTCGGCGTTTCGGACGATTTTCCGCTGGCGAGGCTCTCCCGCGAGGTGCGTCCGTTCCGTGTGTACGACGGCCCGTCCGAGGTACACCGCTGGGCCATCGCCAAGCGGACGATCGGTGCAGCCAAGCGCGCAGCACGGGAGGCACAGTCGTGAGCGAACTTCCGGGCATGAATCGCGATGCGCTCGAGCAGTTCCTGCGCGGGAACGGCATCGAGGTCGACGGTGAACTGTCGGTCGAGATGATCAGCGGGGGTCGCTCCAATCTCACCTACAAGGCATTCGACGATTCCTCGACATGGGTTGTTCGCCGCCCTCCCACGAGTGGGCTCACCCCCTCGGCGCACGACATGGCCCGCGAGTGGGCCGTCACGGAAGCCCTTGCATCCACCGACGTTCCGGTCGCCGGGACCATTGCGTTCGATCGGGAGGGTTCGGTGCTCGGTGCACCCATGACCGTCGTCGACTTCGTACCCGGCCGAGTCGTTCGTAGCCGCGAGGATCTTCGCGATCTGACGGACGCTCAGGTCACCGAGAACGCCGCCGAGTTGGTCCGAGTGCTCGCCAGGCTGCATGCGGTCGATCCCGACGCCGTGGGCCTCGGCAGCTTCGGCCGTCCCGACGGGTTCGTCTCTCGACAGGTCGCGACGTGGGCTCGGCAGTGGGAACGAGTCAAGACTCGTGATCTACCCGATGTCGAACGATTGCATCGCGCGCTGGAAGCAGCGGTACCGGCGGGATCTGCGTCGTCCATCGTGCACGGCGATTATCGCGTCGACAACACCATTCTCGACGCACATGACGTCGGTTCCGTTGCCGCGGTGGTGGACTGGGAGATGTCCACGCTCGGCGATCCGCTGACCGACGTGGCTCTGATGTGCATCTACCGCCAACCGGTCTTCGATGCGGTCCTCGGCGCGGACGCTGCCTGGACGAGCGATCGGTACCCATCCGCGGCAGATCTCGCGCAACACTACGCAGTGGAATCCGGTCGGGAGCTTCATGATTGGGGCTTCTACCTCGCCCTCGCCAATTTCAAACTCGGAGTGATCGGCGAGGGAATCACCTACCGTGCGCTGTCGGGCTCCGACACCGGGGCCGGTGCAGGCAAGGCCGCCGAGGCCACCGGGGAGTTCATCGCGGCCGGGCTGCGAGCACTCGCAGGAACCACCGACTGACGCGAAAACCGCTGTCAGGCAGGTTCTCTCATCACACCGATGTGGCGGACGGTGCCGGACACGCCCGGAAGCTCCTGGGGTTCGGACCAGGTGTTCAGCCCGTCCGTACTGTCGGAGTAGAAGTACTTTCGGTTGGTGTAGTCGTCGTAGTACAAACGCCAGGTGCCGTCGGGCAACTCGATGACTGCCGGGCCTTCTTTCAGTGGTCCGAAATCGCGGGTGGGAACGACGGTGTACGGCCCGATCAACGACGGTGCCGTCCAGTGCTCGATGACCTTGTGGGTCTCGTTCTTGGTGAACGCGTGGTAGGTCGGCCCTACCTTGACCACCGTGGTGTCGATGTGGTCCGCTCCGATGCCCACGAACGGAACCGGGAAGCTCCACATCCTCAGGCCTGGATCCATGGCCGTCATCAGATACGGCACGAACCCGCCGCCGGTCGACAGCGAGACGATGATGCTGACGCGGTCCCCCTCGACGAACCACTCGGGTGCCCATGCCTTCGTGGTGAACGGAGACAACGACGGTCCGTCCGAGAAGCCGGCCGATCCGCTGAATCCGGAAGGGCTGGCAGATCCGGTACCGGCCCCGGTGCCCGGTAGGAAAGCGCAGCAGAACGGGATCGGGAAGTTCTGCAGGAACGTCCAGTTCACGCGGTCACTGCTGCGCGCGAAGCCGATGTTCGCACCGCCGCCGGTCGTGTACGTCACGTAGTACATCCCGTCGGTGTGCCGGAAGATGCTCGCGTCGCGCACCACTCCGGACGGAGGTCGGTACGCCGATGTCTGCAGTGCTGTGAAATCGGTGCCGTCGCTGGACTGGTAGACATCCATGTCTCGATCGCTGTCGTTGCTGAACGCCACCATCGTGTATCGCCACGAGGAGGGTGCAGCGGCACCTGTTCCTGCGGCGGAGAACAGCAGTCCGGCGACAGTCAGGATCACCATCGGGACGACGAACAAGAACCTGCGTGCGGTGGATGTCACCGAGGAAGTATGTCCGACCCGTACGCATCATGCGTCACTTTGGTAACAGCTCCAACAGATCGTTACCGATGTTGTTATGAATGCGAAATGTACTGAGTCGTGGGCTTGGCCTGGTACATCTCGTGATCGGCATCGTCGAGTATGTCCAGTGCACTTCGAGTGTCGTCGCGGTCGACGGTGACGACACCGATGCTCGCCGTCACCGTCAACACCCGCCCCGCGGCGGTGATGGGAGTGGCCAGTTCGGCGCGAACGTCGTCGGCCTCGGTGCCGATGCACCGCGAAACGACCGCCACGAACTCGTCACCCCCGATGCGACCCACGAAGGCATCGGCCGGGAGAGCGCGTGTCAGTCGGTCTGCCACCACCCCCAGAACGGCGTCGCCGACAGTATGACCGTGTAGATCGTTGATGGTCTTGAAGTTGTCGAGGTCGATGAACAGTACGGCCATGGAGTCCTCGCGATCGGGCATCGCCAGTTGCTCGTCCAGGCGAGCCAGAATCAAGGGCCTGTTCGGCAGGCCGGTCAGGTCGTCGTGCGTCGCCGCATGCTCGAGCTTCATGCTCATCCGGTAGGTGTCGGTGATGTCGACGAACGTCGCCACCACGGAGGGGTTCGGATCGACCGGGGTGAGCATCGTCGCCGTCAAGGACAACCAGAAGTTCCGACCGTCTCGGCGACGTTCGACCCCGATCACCGCCTGGCAGGGCTCACCGGTTTTCCTGGTGACGGCGACCGGATGCTCGAACGGGTGAATCGGCTCTTCGTCGGTGCCGTACACCCGAAACGGAAGAACGGATGCCTGTCCTGCGGTCGCCAACCCGACCTGGATGTCGAGAATGGTCTTCGCAGCCAGGTTTGCCGATTCGATACGGCCGGTGTGATCGAGAACGACGACACCGGCCTCCAGCGATTCCACAACCGCGGTGAAATGATCCTCGACTCTGCGTACTGCGCTCTGGTCGGCGCAGACCAACACATAGCCGTCGGGCATCTGAGCAGCCGACACGATCACCGCAAGCGCCGTCCCGTCGGCATGTCGATGCGAATCGGTCAGTCGGCCGCCGACAGCGAGAATCGCGGCCGGATCGCAGGGCACCCCGACGGCCGCCGAAACGTCACGTCCGAGCACGTCCGCTGCCGGTCGACCGTAGACCGACTCCGCAGCGGGATTCCAGCTCGACACCAGACCGTCGGCGGACACACCGATGATGGCATCGCTGACGTGCTCGACCAGAGCGGCCTGCTTCTTCAGCGCCTTCTGCGCAGCCTTGTGTTCGGTGAGATCGCGAAGAATGACCTGAAACGCCGGCTCACCGTTCCACACCGTGCGCACCGATACCGCTTCCATCGCCAGTGTCGTCCCGTCGAGGGCCAGCACCGTCGCTTCCGACGCGGCGCTGGCGGTGCCGTGTGTGTCGAGCGCGGCGATCCGCGCGAGCATGGGGCCCACCGATTCGGCGGCGATGAACTTCGTGATCGGATGCCCGATGACGTCCGTTGCTGCCTCGGCACGCAGAAATCGCATTCCGGCGGGGTTGAGGTAGACGAGGATGCCTCGCCGATGGACCCCGATGGCGTCCGGCGAATGCTCGACGAGAACCCGGTAGCGATCGGCGAGTCCGGGCGACGCGGGACTCGATCGAGGGTCGCCGACGCCATCACGCTCCCCTGGAGCCATGCTCGGTCCTCGCGATCGTAGACGGACGGTCAACACCCGATTGAACCACTTACGAACGTACCGTTGGCGACTCATGTCCGTTTTCGACTTTATGTCCGGTTTCTCGGCTGGACCTGACGCCTGTTTGCGGGGCTAAATCGAGGAGCGAGCCGAATCCGGTTCGCGTAACTCGACAAGAAACGGATTTCGACGTGAGCTCTCTCGGCATCGACATCACCGGTATCGGCGCACTGTCCGGCTACGGCCGGGGCGCAGCCGCCCTGTGGGACGGCCTGTCCACGGGCAAGGCGGCAGCCACGCTGCACCACGACCACACCCGACCGGGGCAAAACCCGGTGTGGCTGGCGAAAGTCCCCGACGGCGGGGACCAGAGCGATGGCACCAGCCGATTCGGGCGGGCACTTCGCGGGGCAGCGCGGGAGGCCATCGACGACGCGATGGCGCGGGGCTGGCAACCCGGTCGGCGAGTGGGTCTCATCCACGCCGTCGTCCTGGGTGAAGTGGACGAGTGGCGTAATTTCTATCTGCACGACGGCGGCCAACGCCGTGTTCGTGACTATCTCACGCTGATGCCGTCCACCCCGGTGTCCCTGTTGATGCAGGAATACGGCTTTCACGGTCCGGCCATGAATGTCTCGGCGATGTGTGCGTCGGGCAATGCAGGTCTGCTGACCGCCAAGATGTGGCTCGATACCGGGTTCGTCGACGACGTGGTGTTCGTGGCCACCGACCTGTCCTTGACTCCGGAGAACATCGACCACTTCGTCGCGCTCGGCGTCGGTGTCGTGGACGTGGAGCCACAGGAAGGCTGCCGCCCCTTCCAGGAAGGCAGCCGCGGGTTCGGAATGGGTGAGGCTGCAACGGCATTCGTACTGTCGACGCGCAGCTCGGCCTCGTACGCGCGGGTGCTGGGCGGTTCGATGACACACGACGCGTTTCATGCCACCTCGATCGACCCTGCGCTCACTCAGGTGCGGGCCTGCTTCGAGCAGGCGTTGGTCGACGCCGACGTCACTGCCCGGCAGGTGCGGTATCTCAACGCTCATGGTCCCGGCACCGCACAGTGCGATGCGGCCGAAACTGCGATGTTGGAGACGGTGCTTCGATCCCACGCACAGGTGTACTCGGTGAAGCCGCTCACGGGCCACTGCCAGGGGGCGGCCTCGGCAATCGAAACCGTATCGGCAGTCATGGGATTCGAGCGCGGACTCGTTCCGGCGGCCCCGCAGGTCTCTGATGCTCATCCCCTGCTGCTCGACGGATTCACCACCGCCGAGGCAGGATTGACCGTGAAATCGTCATTGGGAATGGGCGGTCACAACTCGGTGGTGGTGTTGGCTCCGGCGTGAGCTGCACTCGTCGGTCCGGCAGCCCGCGTGGTCGCGGGCTGCCGGCTCGGCGTGCGGACTTCAGACCTGAGCTGCGTTACCGCAGATTCCGCATTCCTCGAATTCGACGCGCTTCCAGCGTGCGACCGGAACGAAGAACAGCGTGAATTGCTGATACTGCTTCATCCGCGCCCACTGGGTGGTGTTGTGGCACCGCGGACAGTTTCGGGTTGCCCCTGGGCCGATGTGTTTGCGCTTGCTGCCGAAACCGAAGAGAAGAAACATGACACCAGCCTAGGGTTCGGACGGCGTCAGCTCGCGATCATGCCGTGTGGATCGATGACGAACTTCTGTGCGACTCCGCTGTCGAATTCGCGGTAGCCGCGTGGTGCGTCGTCGAGCGAGATGACGGTGGCATTCACTGCCTTGGCGATCGAGACACGTTCCTTCAGAATCGCATTCATCAATTCACGGTGGTAGCTCATCACCGGGCACTGACCGGTGGCGAACGACAGCGATTTCGCCCAACCGGTGCCGAGACTCAACGACAACGCGCCGCGCTGGGCCGCCTCGTCCACGCCACCGGGGTCTCCGGTGACGTACAGCCCGGGGATGCCGATTCCACCGCCGGCCGTGGTGATGTCCATCAACGAGTTGAGAACCGTCGCAGGCGCTTCACGAGACGAATCGCCGCCGTGGCCACGGGCTTCGAATCCCACCGCATCGACGGCCGCGTCGACCTCGGGGACTCCGAGGATCTGCTCGATCTGGTCCTGCGGAGCTCCCTTGCCCACGTCCACGGTCTCGCAACCGAACGTTCGCGCTTGGGCGAGCCTGTCGGCGTTCATGTCGCCGACGATCACCACCGATGCTCCCAGTAGTTGTGCGCCGACAGCGGCGGCGAGGCCGACCGGGCCCGCACCCGCGATGTACACCGTCGCACCGGGTTTCACCCCTGCGGTCACCGCCCCGTGGAACCCGGTGGGAAAGATGTCCGACAGCATGGTCAGGTCCAGAATCTTCTCCAGAGCCTGGTCACGATCGGGAAACTTGAGCAGATTGAAATCTGCGTACGGTGCCATGACGTATTCGGCTTGGCCGCCGACCCAACCGCCCATGTCCACGTAGCCGAATGCCGAGCCCGGTCGATCGGGGTTGACGTTCAGACAGATTCCGGTCTTGCGCTCCTTGCAGTTTCGACACCGGCCGCAGGCGATGTTGAACGGTACGGAGCAGATGTCACCGACCTTCAGAAACTCGACGTCTCTACCGACCTCGACGATCTCACCGGTGATCTCGTGACCGAGCACCAGCCCCTCGGGTGCAGTGGTTCGCCCGCGAACCATGTGCTGATCACTGCCGCAGATGTTGGTCGAGACAACCTTGAGGATCACTCCGTGCTCGCACTTGCGGCCGATGTTCGCCGGGTTCACTCCAGGGCCGTCGGTCAACTCCAGGCCCGGAAAAGCAATGTCCTGGACCTCCACTTTGCCCGGTCCTGCGTACGTCACTGCGCGGTTGTCTGCCATGAGTTCTCCTCTTCGTCGAGTGAGTTGTGTGCTCATCGAGCCGAGATCATCGACCCGATCGCACCTGTGGCCTGCCTCACACCAGTATGCACAGTTGCGAATAGGTGCGTTGACGAGAAACTCGAATCGGCGCGAGTGAACACTCTCGCCTCGCACTCGATGAACCGATGCATCCCACGCACTTGACTCGACCGATGTTAGCGCTCACACTGTGTTGCACACGTCACATCGAGTGGCACCGCGAAGGAGTTCTGCATGCCGGTTGACCAGTACACGGTAGGTGTCGATTTCGGCACCCTGTCCGGACGCGCCGTCGTCGTTCGCGTGTCCGACGGTGCCGAAATTGCCTCGGCAGTCCACGATTACCGACACGCGGTGCTCGAGGAGACGCTGCCCGGAGGCACGGTTCGGTTGCCCGACGCGTGGGCACTGCAGGTGCCCGACGACTATCGCGACGTCCTGCGCCGCGCGGTGCCTGCCGCTCTGGCGGCCGCGGGCATCGAACCCGACCAGGTCGTCGGCATCGGTACCGACTTCACCGCGTGCACCATGGTGCCCACCTACGCCGACGGCACTCCGCTGTGTGAGGACCCGCGCTTCGCCGATCGGCCGCACTCGTACGTGAAATTGTGGAAACACCATGCAGCACAGGGGCAGGCGGACCGCATCAACGAACTGGCAGAACAGCGCGGCGAGAGTTGGCTCCCCCGCTACGGCGGACTGATCTCCTCGGAATGGGAGTTCGCCAAGGCGCTGCAGATCCACGAGGAAGACACCGGGATCTACGACGCGATGGACCGATGGGTCGAAGCGGCCGATTGGATCGTCTGGCAGCTCTGCGGACACTACGTGCGCAATGCGTGCACGGCCGGATACAAGGGCATCTATCAGGACGGGCACTACCCGTCCGCAGACTTCCTCGCCGAGCTGGCACCGGGCTTCGGTTCCTTCGTCGCCGACAAACTCGATCAGCCGTTGGGCGAGTTGGGTTCTCGCGCAGGTACGTTGACCGCCGAAGCCGCGCACTGGACCGGGCTGCCCGAGGGCATCGCCGTCGCGGTCGGCAACGTCGACGCGCACGTGACCGCCCCCGCGGCCGGAGCGGTGGAACCGGGCCGGATGGTCGCCATCATGGGGACCTCGACCTGCCACGTGATGAGCTCGACCGTCCTGAAGGAAGTTCCCGGCATGTGCGGGGTGGTGGACGGTGGAATCGTCGCCGGATCCTTCGGCTACGAGGCCGGACAGAGCGGCGTCGGCGACATCTTCGGATGGTTCACACGGACCTCGGTTCCCGCGTCGTACAGCGAGGCGGCTGAAGCGGCAGGTGAGTCGGTACACGAACACCTGACTCGCCTCGCGCAGACGCAGGACGTGGGTGAGCACGGGCTCGTCGCGCTCGACTGGCACAGCGGAAACCGATCGGTCCTGGTCGATCACGAACTGTCCGGTCTGGTCATCGGAACCACGCTGGCGACGCGACCCGAGGACACCTACCGCGCACTGCTCGAAGCAACGGCGTTCGGAACCCGCGTCATCGTCGAGACGTTCCGCGACAGCGGCGTTCCGGTCGAGGAGTTCGTGGTGGCAGGAGGGTTGGCACGCAACCCGCTCCTGATGCAGATATACGCCGATGTGCTACGAATGCCGTTGTCGGTCATCGCTTCTGCACAGGGACCGGCGCTGGGATCGGCCATCCATGCTGCGGTTGCGGCCGGGTGCTACCCCGATGTACCCGTCGCGGCGAAATCGATGGGCAAGATACGTCGCGGCGCATTCGTGCCCGACGAATCACGCTCGGCGGCCTACGATTCCCTGTTCGAGATCTATCTGGAGTTACACGATCGATTCGGCCGAGACGTGCCGACCATGCGCCGACTGCGGGCGCTTCGACGTGACGCACTGACTCGAAAGGTGGACGCGTCATGACGGTCGTCGACGATGTGCGCGAGGTCATCGAGGAAGTGCGCCGTGACGTGTGTACGTTGCACTCCGAGTTGGTGCGCTACGGACTGGTGGTCTGGACGGCAGGCAACGTCTCGGCGAGGGTCCCCGGCCGGGACCTCATGGTCATCAAGCCCAGCGGAGTCTCCTACGACGACCTCACGCCCGACAACATGGTGGTGTGCGATCTGCACGGCAGGGTGGTCGAGGGTGACCATGCACCCTCCTCGGACACCGAGGCGCAGGCCTATGTCTACCGGCATCTCGACCACATCGGCGGTGTGGTGCACACACATTCGCCGTACGCGGTGGCGTGGGCGGCCCGAGGAGAACCCATCCCTGTGGTCACCACCATGTGCGCGGACGAGTTCGGCGGAGACATTCCCGTCGGCCCCTTCGCCGTCATAGGCGACGACTCGATCGGACGCGGCATCGTCGATACCCTCGCCGACAGTCGATCTCCGGCGATCCTCATGCAGAACCACGGTGTCTTCGCGGTCGGCCCATCCGCCCGATCTGCGGTGAAAGCCGCGGTCATGTGCGAGGACGTCGCGAGGTCGGTGCACCTGGCATATCAACTGGGACAACCGCTTCCCATTCCGAGCTCGAAGGTCGACGCACTGTACGACCGCTATCAGAACGTCTACGGCCAGCGCTGACCGGCGCGTCCGATCTTCTCTCCACGGAGGTACCCCCATGTCCGAAATATGGTTTCTCACCGGCAGCCAAAGCCTCTACGGCCCCGAGACCCTCGAGCAGGTAGCAGTTCAGTCTCGCGAGATCGCAGACAAACTCGATGCGGCACTGCCCGTCTCGGTGATCTGGAAGCCGGTGCTGCTCGACGCGTCGTCGATCCTGCGCCGTATGCGCGAGGCGAACGCCGCCGACGAATGTGTGGGCGTCGTGACCTGGATGCACACCTTCTCCCCCGCCAAGATGTGGATTGCCGGCCTCGACGCGTTGGACGTCCCGCTGCTGCACCTACACACGCAGGCCGGAATGTCGTTGCCGTGGTCGACGATCGACATGGAGTTCATGAACCTCAACCAGGCCGCCCACGGGGACCGCGAGTTCGGACACGTCGAATCTCGAGTAGGTGTTCTGCGCACGATCGTGGCAGGCCACGTCGACAACCCCGCGGTGATCGAGCGTGCGGAACAGTGGGTACGAGCAGCTCTCGGCCGCGCAGAGTTGAGGTCACTGTGCCTGGCACGTTTCGGCGACAACATGCGCGACGTCGCAGTGACGGAGGGCGACAAGGTCGAAGCCCAACTGCGATTCGGAGTCTCCGTCAACACGTACGGCGTCAACGATCTGGTCGAGGTCGTGGACGGCGTGAGCGATTCGGCCGTGTCCGACCTGATCGACGAATACCGGTCGTCGTACGACATCGCACCGAGTCTCGACAAGGGCGGTGACCGCCACGAATCGCTCCGCTACGGCGCCCGGGTCGAGGCCGGGCTGCGGAAGTTCCTCACCGACGGTGGATTCACGGCCTTCACCACGAACTTCGAGGATTTCGGTGGGCTTCGCCAGTTGCCGGGACTCGCGGTGCAGCGCCTGATGGCCGACGGGTACGGGTTCGGCGGTGAGGGCGACTGGAAGACCTCGATGTTGTTGCGCGCTATGAAGGTGATGGCCGAGGGGCTCGACGGTGGAACGTCGTTCATGGAGGACTACACCTACAACCTCGTCCCGGGGGCCGAGAAGATCCTGGGCGCGCACATGCTCGAAGTGTGCCCGTCGATCACGACCTCGCGGCCTACGCTCGAGATCCACCCGCTCTCCATCGGCGGCCGCGAAGACCCGGTGCGCCTGCGCTTCACCGCCGATCCCGGCCACGGCGTTGTCGTCGGACTCTCGGATGTCGGTGAACGATTCCGATTGACGGCCAACGTGATCGACGTCGTCGAGCCCGACGAGGCGCTACCGAATCTGCCGGTGGCCTGCGCTGTGTGGGAACCGCAGCCCTCACTGTCGGTATCGGCCGAGTCGTGGCTGACTGCAGGGGCACCCCACCACACGGTTCTCAGTACCGCGATCGGACTGCCCGTGCTGGAGGCATTCTCGGACATGATCGGCGTCGAGCTGCTCACCATCGACTCCGCAACCACCACACGTCAATTCCAACAGACACTGCGATGGAACGCGGCATACCACCGACTCGCGGCGAAGCTGTGAGGTCGTTGCTCCGACCGCCGGCTCATCCGTGACGTCTTCGGTATTCCTGTTCGGCTCCGGGGTGGAGGGGAATGCTTCCGGTCATCACCAATGACCGCGCGTCGAGAAATTGACTACCGATCGCCTGACCGGGCACCAGCGCGGACGACTGATCGAGAAGCACACTCACCAGTGCAGCGACCACGCGGTCCGGCACATCCGGATGTGCCAGCAGAAGATTTGGAATACCGACGGTGGTGACCTCCGGATGCTCGCCGTACACGTTCGGCGGCACCGGCACCGCCTCGTACGCGGTACCGAATTCGCGTCGGAGATCAGTGACGACGGTTCCCAGATCCAGTAGACGAATCGCGGCTCGAGGCTGGGCAAATGCCGGAGTCGGCAACCCGCCCGCCCACATCACGGCGTCGATTTCGTTGGCCGTCAGTGCATCTGCCGCCGAGCTCATCGACAACTGAACCTGATCGACAGCGCCGCCGTCCGCCACACCCGCTGCGCGGAGGACTCGCTGCGACACTTCGGTGGCACCGGATCCCGGGGCACCGATGCTCACCTTTCTCCCTCGCAGACCGTCCATGGACTCGATATCGGAGTCCGCTCGCACAGCCACTTGGAAGTAGTTCTCGTAGACGCACCCCACCGCCGCCAGCTCCCCGCTCGGATGACCGTAGGCGGCGTCCATGAGCGTCAGGGCCAGCTCGGCCTGCCGTGAACCCAACGCCTCGAGGTTGTCGACGGATCCGGCCGTCGTGAGTGGAACGACCTCGGCAACATCGGTTTTCGCGGCAGCGTCGGACAGCAATCCGGCGAACTCCCAGAAGAAGCCGCCGACCTCGCCTGCCGCGAGGCGTAGCTGCAGCGGCGGGTCCGACGCGCATGCACCCACGACGGCAGTGCTCAGGGCCAACAGACCGGCCTGCAGCGCCGTTCTACGCGAGAACGACGCTGCAGGCTCGGCCATGCCAGTCACTGTAAGGCGTAGCCGGTCACTGGAACGCTCGACCCTGCTCTCGGTCGAGCACGGTCTCGGACTTGTTGCGCAGTACGAAGATGTACACCAGCAGCGAGATGGCGATCACGACCGTCACGTACAGAATGAACCAGCCCACGTGCCCACCGTTCTTCGCGGCTTGATAGATCAGTGGTGCCGTGCCGCCGAAGGCCGAGTTGGCGAGTGCGTACCCCAAACCGACGCCGAGTGCGCGGACGTGCGAGGGGAACAGCTCCGCTTTGACGATCGCATTGATCGAGGTGTACCCGGTGAGGATGACGTAGCCGACGCACACCAGTGCTAGTGACTGGACCACCGACGTCGCCGTCGGAAGATACGTGATGAGTACGTAGGTGTACAGCACGCCACCGATGCCGAAGAAGACGAGCAGCGGCTTGCGACCCACCTTGTCGCTGATCAGTCCGCCGATGGGCTGCAGCAGCATGAGGAAGACCAGACCGGCGAGGTTGATCCAGGTACCGGTCATCCCCCGGTCCTCGTATGCGGTCTTGACCATCGAGGGTGCATTGACGCTGTAGGTGTAGAACGCGATGGTGCCACCGGCCGTGACCATGAAGCAGATCAGCAACGCCCGCCAGTGGTTGGCGACCAATTCCTTCAGGGAGCCGGAGGCTTTGTCCGCACCGCTGCGCACTGCGTCCAGTTGATCCTCGGTCAAGGATTCGTCCATGCTGCGACGCAGCCAGAAGACCACCACTGCGGCCACTCCGCCGATGAAGAAGGCTATACGCCAACCGAAGTCCTCGATCTGCTCGCGCTCGAGGAACACCTGCATCAGCAGCAGAGTCACCTGTGCGAGTACATGCCCACCGACGAGGGTGACGTACTGGAACGACGAGAAGAATCCCCGACGCTCACGGGTGGCGGCCTCGGACATGTACGTCGCCGACGCACCGTACTCACCGCCGGTGGCGAAGCCCTGAACGAGACGGCACAGGATCAGGATCACGGCGGCCCATACGCCGATGCTCTCCCGTCCCGGAGTGAGCGCGATGACCAGCGAGCACGCCGCCATCATCGAGACGCTGAACGTCAGCGCAGCCCTGCGCCCGTTGCGGTCCGCGTAGCGGCCGAAGAACCACGACCCGACCGGTCGCATCAAGAACGTGACCGCAAAGATCCCGTACACATAGATGGTGGAATTCTTGTCGGCGGAGTCGAAGAACTGATTCTCGAAATACGTCGCGAAGACGGTGTAGACGTACACGTCGTACCACTCGACCAGGTTGCCGGACGAACCCCGCAACGTGTTGAAGAGGGCACGGCGGGTGGCAGCGCGCGAGGAGACGGGTGGACTCGGGAGCGTCGAACCGGTGATCGAAGTGGCCTCGTTGGCCATGGTTTGGTCCTTCCACATTCAGCGGGCAAGTGGGCTGCCGGGAAACGATCGGCAACCGAAGCCTCCCTACTGTGACGGCAAGCACAGCCTGGAACCAAGCCGTTTCGGATTTCCTAACACTCCCTTAGGAAACGGCCCTCGGAAGCCGCAGCTCGATCCGAAGCCCCACTGGTCGACCCGCCATGACTCGAAGCGATCCACCGGCTCGCTCGGTCAGGGCGTGGACGATCGACAGACCGAGACCGGTACCGTCTCCGTGCGCACCCGACGCTCGATAGAACCGGTCGACGACCTTGGCGAGCTCGTCTGCGGGCACACCGGGTCCGTTGTCGGACAACCACATCGTGACGTCCGCGTCTCCGGTTCGGTAGCCGACCTCGATGCCGGCACCGGCGCCGGCGTACTTGGTTGCGTTGCTCAGCAGAGCGTCGAGAATTCGAGTCAGGTCGTCCTCGGACATCGCAACGCGACACTGCGTGTCGGCTTTCGGCTCCGAGACGTGCACGGTCATGTCGGCCACGGCTATCGAGGTCGACCAGAATCCGACTCGATCTGCGACAACCGCACCGAGGTCACACCCTGGGAATCGAGTGGTCGTCGGGGTTTCGGCAGCTGCGAGAACGAGCAGGTCTTCCACGACGGAGCTCAGACGATCGACTTCGAGCGTGGTCCTCAGGTGCGCATCGGTTGCCGAATCCGGAACGCGCATTCCCAGAACGTCCATACGAATTCGCAACGCTGCCAGTGGGTTCCGGAGAGCATGGGCGGTATCGGCCACCAATCGGCGTTGCGCAGCGGTGGCGGCCTCGACGTCGTCGGCCATGGCCTCGAAGGCACTGGAGAGCTCACGCACCTCCGGTGGCCCGACGTAGGGTACCGGCTCGAGGCGTTGCGATCCTTCGATCGACGCCTGATCGTGGAACTTGTCGCCGAACGTGTGGACACGCGAGGACAGTGCGGTGAGCGGTCGAACGACCCAGCGCGACAACGCAACAGCGATCACCGCGACCGTCGCGAGAATCAGCATGGCACCGAGGGCGATGACCACCCAGGTGATCGCGACGTCCCTGCGTGCGGAATCGGTGGACGCCTCGAGAACCACTGCTCCGTCCACTTGGGTGCCCCCACCGACCGGTGCAGCAATCAACACCGAGGAATCCGACCACGGCGTCAGACTCGACGGTAGGTCACCGCGCTGATTGCGCAACGCGCCTGCCACTGCCTGCCGGACGTCATCGCGCTGCAGGTCGAGGCCGGACACCGCGCGTGCCTCTCCGGTGCGGTCGACGACCGCAACGCCCTCGTCGTACAGACTGTTGTAGCGCTGCACCGATTCTCGGATACGGGCCACGCCGGATTCGTCTTCTCGCGAGCTGAGTTCGGCAAAGAACGATGCTGCCGCGGCCCTGTTCTCACCGAACCGTTGGGCCCGTTCGCGACCGACCAGGAGCGCGAGAGGAACCGACAGCGCAAGCACCACGACGGTGGAGTAGATCATCAACACCAACAGGACACGCCGTCGCACGTCAGATGTCCCAGCGGTAGCCGAAGCCGCGGATGGTGACGATGGCACCCGGGCGATCGAGCTTGGAACGCAACGCCGTCATATGGACGTCGAGAGTTCGTGAGATCGCGACATAGGCGTCGCCCCAGATGGCGTCCATCAACTGTTCCCGGCTCACCGCTTCGCCGCGACGCGTCACGAGATGCGCCAACAGGTCGAACTCCTTGGTGGTCAGTGCAACAGCGCGTCCACCGACTTCCACGGCACGCCCGGAGAGATCGACGACGACGTCCCCGAGCGTCAGCCTGTCCGCCGCGGGTCCCGACGCCGAACTCCGACGATGTGCGGCCACCTCGAGTCGGGCGTGTAGTTCACCCAATCGCGCCGGCTTGACGACGTAGTCGTCTGCGCCACCGCGCAGAGCACGTACCACCGAGCGCTCGTCGTCCCGCGCCGTCAGCACCACCACCGGAACCGAACTCAGCGTCCTGAGCTTCCGGAGAACTTCCAGTCCATCCATGTCGGGCAGTCCGAGATCGAGCAGCACGACGTCCATGTCGTGGTAGCCGAGCAGGGCGTCGGCGCCGCGGCGCATACGGACAGGCGTGTGCCCCACCTCGGTCAACGCGTCCACCAACGCGTCGCCGAGTCCGTCGTCGTCTTCCACCACAGCTATTCGCATCGAACTCAAGATAGGCCACCATCGGGGGTGAACGCGGGCATGAGTGTTCACGGTCGGGTGTCATGCGCGGAATGCCGCCGATGGGCGACGGTAGTGAACGCTCAGGTGCAGCCCGCGTGAGCACCGAAACCCGTCAGGCAGGGATGCTCGCGCGAAGGCCGGGTGCCCCCAAGCTGGGGCGTGTCGTCCTTCTGGTTTCTCCGGGGTGTAGTTCTGCGCACAGCGGGGCACACCCATGACGTACATCCATCGGCGACCTGTCGCCCCGACTCCGTGGAGATTTCATGACGATGCCGACCGACGCAAGCGATGCAGTCCCCTCGCAGGGCAGCAACGACGGCCCCCGAGAGCACACCCCCGAGACGGACGCGGTCGAGGGTGCCCACGTGGATGAGGACAACGTGCCACACCCTCCTGAGAACGGAAACGTGCAGAACTGAATCGCGGCTCGACGGCATGATCGGTGCATGATCACGAACCCGTCCGTCGAACAGTTCCGTCGGTTGGCGCAATCGTCACCGTGGCTGTGGGAGTCCGTCGAGTTCGAACTCCTACCTACTCGCCACACACTCTCGGTGCACGCATGGATCCGTCGTCCTGGCAACATGCGCGTGGAGGACGCCAACGGCAAGCTCGTCGAAAGAGTCGGCGCTGGAATCCCATTCGCGGGCATGGGGGTGCAGTACTCGAACGGCGCACCTCGCCAGTTGGAGGGGCGGTGGCCGTCGGACACGACACCGACATTCGATTCCGACGGCCTCGTCTCAGCGCTACCGTCCATCGCCGACTCATGGCTCGTGGACTATGACGACCCGTTCTACGAGAACTACCAGTGGATCGCGATGCTCAACCCCATCGAAGTCACCCGCTCCGGGCATGATCATTCATCCACCGAGACAGTCACGGAATTATGCGAGGTGAGGGCCGTCGAGCATCACGGCCGACCGGCGTGGCAGGCGACTGTAGTCACGACGGACCGATACGACGCCCGCTGCGAATGCTGTGCACTGTTGAGCGGGCACTACGACTCCGAGACACGCCACTGGGTCCCGGGACCACCGGTCACCGTCCGACTGGACGTCCAGACCGGCATCTGTGTCTACGTCGGCCCGCCTGTCGACCAACCGACCGCAGAACCGGACCTCGACCTGACGATCATCGCCGTAGACGCTCGGATGAGCGACAGCCTGTTCGTGCATGCTGGCCGTTGACGAGATCTGAACTGACCGTGTCCGCGATAGCGAGTCACCCTTCGATCGCCGGGAGTTACAGGTCCAGTCCTGGAGCCGACGCGAGCTCGACGAGTGAATCGGCGTCGATTTCGTTTCCAAAACTGAACTGCACGAGCGTGTTCGACGGCCTGAGCACGCTGAGCCACTCGCGCGGCTGCCCTTCTCGCGGTGCTTCGTCGGATCGGCGCGTCACAACGGTGCCGTCGGGCAGAGTCGATCGGTTCACATCAGAGCTGTCTTGCGCCTCGACGCTTCCCCTCGCAGTGGTGTCACCGATCGATATTTCGACACTCAGTTCCGCGGAACCGGTCGGTGTCGATACGTTCACGATGGTGCACGCACTTCCGTTTCCGGACGACCCGAGCACCAGATCTCCGATGGGGCGATCGGATTGCGCATCTGGGAAGACTATTGCCCACTGCTCGGCCAATGACGCGCCGATGCTTTCGACCCTGTCCTTGGACAGAGGAAGCAACGGATTCTCGCGGTACGAACCACATTCACGAGGCGGTGGCGGTGTTCCGTCGGGAACCTCTGCGGTGACGCGCAATTGAGGGTTCGCGACAATACCGCGAAGCTCGTCCACCTCCAGCGGGAGCATCGCGTCGCTCCCTTCGTTCGAGGTTCTCGCGTGTACGAGAGTGTCCGCGAAATACGCTACCGCAGTAAGGCGATGCGTCGCCCCTCCGTTGAAGTCGGACACCGCATCCAATGTGTCGACAACAGTGCCGTCGGGCATGCGAGTTCGTTCGTCGACCCGCTCTTCGACGCATGGCGGTAGCTCACCGTCCCACTCTTCGACCGATACTCGAAGGGGCGCGCGCGCCTCACCGCGACCGACGACGCCTGAGGCCGTACTGTCACCGCTGATGTCCTCGACCGTGACACCCTCCGCGATCTCCACGCCTTCGGGATAGATATCGATCGGTTGGAATATCAAAGAATTGGAGGGCGCCGCGAACTCCAATTGCACATCGGTGGGCAGAGATTCGACCAGCGCAGTCGACATTGCCGACGCCTTCGTTGCCGTCAGCCACGGATGGTCGGGGTTGTCGTACCGACCCCCGTAAAAACCGATCGAGAAAGAAAAGCCCTCCTCGGCAGGAAGAACGACGTCGCAGCCGGGTATGGCCTCGACGGAGGGCTGCTGATCTTCGAGGACTCCGGCAACCACGGTCCCGACGGTCACAATCGCTACGACCACCACGACGTCCGCCCACACCCCACCGCGTCGCAGATCGGTTCGCATTTGCAGAGCCTAGCTTTCGACTCGGAACGTCTCGGTCATCCGAGGCACCAGCACCGAATCCCTTGCCTTGCGCACCTGCGAGCGTTGGTGCAGGGTGGCTTGCGTGAGCAATGAATCCGGCTCGACCCCAGCACCAGTCCGCTTTCAGGGCGTACCGGTCAACGAGATTCCGGCCCTGGTGCCCTTGAGACTTGTACTCGCGCACACCGACACCATCGCGGTATGGCTCACCGGAGCACACATTTACAGTCGCTGCGTGACGTTGTCGGTCGAAGCCGCGGTCCCGACCACGGATCGATTCCTCGGTATGTACGGCTTCGGAAAGCCCGAATCCGGCCATACCCCGCCCATGCTGATCGGCTTCGAGGATGCTCAGGGCAATGTCTCCACCAATCTTCCCGGCCGACCCAGAGGCCTGCAGGCGAACGGTGGCAACGGAAGCGGCATACACGGGCGGATCGGACTCGTGCTCACGGCTGTGCCTGCACCAGGCCCGATGAGCGTCTACTTCGCGTGGCCGTATTTCGGAATAGACGAAACGCAGTACATCATCGATGGCAGCGAATTCGCCGCTGCAGCGGCAGATGTGACGACTTTGTGGGACGATCCCGATCCCGAAACCGCAACGCAGATCGACATGAACAGACGCGAAATTCCCGAGATCGACATTCCCGACGGTAGTTGGTTCGCCGCTGCTGCCGAACGGCAGAAACCACCGCCGCGCGACCCCAACGCACCGAGGCGAATCAACTTCGCGCATGTCGACAATCGGCCGCTCTGAAGCAGAGCCATCGACCGAAGCGTTGGAAGATGGCACTGACCATCTATCGCAATCCGCATGGCCAGCGTGGCCCGAGTTACATTCGCGGACAGAGAAATCGCGGCAAACGCGCGCGGATTCGTCAGCCGCGAAGAATTCAGGGAGAACTTCGGCTATCCGAACAGTCGAGTAGCGGCTCGAGTTGATCGAACGTCGCCCTCTACGGTCGGCGCAACGGAATGATGCTGCGCACCCGCTCGTCCCGTAGGTACAGCGCTCCCCACGCCGCGATACCCACGTAGATCGCGAAGAACACGGTGCTCAGCAGCGGCTTCTCGACACGCCAGTTGGTCAGCACCGCACCGCCGAGATAGCCGGTCAGCACGATGGCACCCAAGATCGACGTCGCGGGAATCGTGTACAGAATCAAGATGACGACCATGACGGTGCCGGTGATCGGAGCCATGTCGTCGCGCAGGCCGAGGTCGACCGATGCGTCCTTCACCACCTGCAGATTCAGAATGTGACTGATCGCGTCGAACAGGAGGAAAACGATCACGAGGATCTGTAGAATGAGGCCGATCCGCGGGGCGGTCTTCCTCGGCGCGCTGGTGTGGGTGGTGGTCATGGATGTCTCCTCGGTAGCGGTCGATGTCACTTATTGGACCCGAGCCAACCGCAAAAGTCACCGCCCGCGCCCCGGTCAGTAAGGTCTAAGGATGACTGTGCGAGCAGGTGTGGTGGTCACGGGAACCGAGGTTCTGGCCGGTCGGGTCACCGACCGGAACGGCCCGTGGGTGGCTCGACGACTTCTGGAGATGGGCGTCGATGTAGCCCACATCACCGTCTGCGGTGATCGGCCGGACGATCTGACTGCGCAGGTGCGGTTTCTGGCCGATCAACGTGTCGACCTGATCGTTACGACCGGTGGTTTGGGTCCGACCGCCGACGACCTCACCGTTCCGACCGTCGCCGCACTGTACGGCCGCGAATTGACGCTGGACGCCGAGCTAGAAGATCGCATCCACGCAATCGTGCAACGGTGGCGAAGCAGAATGAGTTCCGCAGCCGACTCCGAGCCGCTACGGGCCGGAATCCGAAAGCAGGCGATGGTTCCCCAAGGTGCGCAGTCCATTTCACCGACCGGAACCGCACCCGGGGTCGCGATACCGGCCGACGACTCCAGATCACTGCCCGCCGTCCTCATTCTGCCCGGCCCACCTCGCGAGCTGCAGGCGATGTGGCCGGAGGCTCTCGACAGCGCACCCGTCGCCGAGGTCCTCGCCCGCCGCACGCAGATGCGCCAGGACACCATTCGCGGCTACCGACTGTCCGAGGCCGACCTCGCCGAAACGCTGCGAACAGCACAGCGCGAGATCACGGGATTCGACGATCTCGAGATCACCACCTGCCTGAGTCTCGGCGAGCTCGAAATGGTGACCCGTTACGCCGAGTCGGCGAGACCGGCTTACATGCAACTCGAACGTCTTGTCGGGAAAATCCATGGTGCACGGGTCTTTTCGACCGACGGGTCCACCGTCGACGACATCGTCGCGCACCGTCTGTCCGGGCATCGCATCGCCACGGCAGAATCGTGCACCGGAGGGATGATCGCCGCACGCCTGACCGACCGCGCAGGATCGTCGGCGTACGTCATCGGCGCGGTGGTGTCCTACGCCAACGAGGCGAAAACGGGCCTGCTCGACGTCCCCGCCGAGGTCATCGACCAACACGGAGCGGTCAGCGAGCCGGTCGCGGCGCTGATGGCCGAAGGCGCACTGAATCGACTGAACGTCGACATCGCGGTATCGACGAGTGGCGTCGCGGGCCCGGGTGGTGGCACCGAGGCCAAACCGGTCGGGACCGTCTGCTTCGCTATAGCCGTCACGGGCCGACCTCCCGTCACCCACACCCTTCATCTCCCCGGAGACCGGGCAAGTGTCCGTGCACTGTCGACCACCGCGGCAATGCATATGCTCGCCGACGCATTGAAGCCCGACCGATGACCGAAGGCTCCGACAGGGTCACTCCTCGCCGACGATCGCCCAAGGGAGCCGCGCGCAGATCGGCGATCCTCGAAGCCGCCCTGAACGCTTATGCAACCAGCGACAGACTCGGTCCACGCCTACGCGACATCGCCGAAGCGGCCGGAGTAACCGAAGCAGGCGTGCTCCACCATTTCGGCTCGAAGGACGAATTGTTCGTCGCGATACTCCGCCGCCGCGACGAGGACGCCGCGGCGCTGCACGATCTCAGCACAGCAGAGGGGCAGAACGCCTATCTGGCCGAGACGACCATGACTCCGGGGCTGACGAAGCTCTTTGTCGACATGTCCGCTGCAGCAGCCGATCCCGCCCATCCCGCGCACACCTTCATGGCCGAGCATCGCGCCGCTGTGGTGGGCGTGATCGCTCGACTCGCTCCCGATGCCGACATCGCCGCCGTGGAAGCCGTCGCCGCACTCGCCGAAGGCCTGCAACTGCAGTGGATCTCCGATCCCAGCATCGACGTCGCGGGTCTCATGCTGCGGTTCACTGCCGTCTTGCTCGAACTGGATCTTTAGCGCCTCCGCTCTTGTGAACTCGGCTTACGTTCACTAAACCTTGCATGATTCAGTTTTGATGTTATCGTTAGACGAAGTAAGGGTTTGCGTACTCGGTACGCCCAACACACCTCGATCGACCGGGGTACAACTCATCCAGGAGTACATATGGTGCACAAGACCGTTCGACGAGTTTCGACCATTCTCGCGCTGACAGCTGCAGCGGTAACCTCGGTTGCCGTCGGTACCGCATCGGCCGATACAGTTTCCTCACCGTTGACACTCGAGACCTACAGCCTGCCTCAGTCGGGGTTCTGCGCAGCCAAGATCGACGTATCGATTCGACCCGGCGCGGAATCGAACTCATACGTGATCGTCGGACCGGACGTTCAGTACCTCGGCATCGGCCCGTGCAACCTCACCGCCACACTCAGCTGGAAGGAACTGGCCACCGGTAGAACGGGTTCGGACGACATCCCGGTCACCAGCGGACTGGTGAACTACGGGCTGAAAACCTTCTCCGGACACGGTGCCGTCGAATACACGCTGACCACCAACGGGCCCCACACCACCGACCGAGCCACGGGCACAGTCCAGATTCCCTGAGCAGTGCGGACGAGCAGGAGACAACAGTGAACAGAATCGGAACGTTTTCGGCGTTCGGAATAGTCGGTCTGATCGCACTGACTGGATGTACCACGGCGGAAACGGCACCAGCCGACACCGCAACCACCGCGTCGACATCGGCTGCGCCACAGCCTGTTCCAGGAGAAGTCTCCGGTACGGACCCGGCGGGTGGCGCTGACTCCGACGGAGCGCAATCGGATGGGACCGCAACCGGCGGCGGTGACGGTGCAGGCGGCGCCGCCGTCCCGGCGTGCACCGCTGCAGACATCACCCCCGCCCTCGGAGACATCACGCCGAGCGATGTCCAGACAACGGTTCCGTTGCGCTACACCAACTCCGGATCCGTACCGTGCAACGTCACAGGATTTCCCGGAGCAACGCTGCAAGGACCCGACGTCGACGGGTTGGGACCGGACTACGACCTGGCGCGTAGCGAGATCACGCCGTCGACCACCATCACCCTCGAACCCGGGGCGGCCGCAGTTGCCGAACTGACTCTCGGCACGGTGAACAAGAACGACGAGAGAGCGTGGATCCCGTCTGCATTTCTCACCACCGCGCCCGGTGACACGACAGTGATGACACTTCCCTTCCCCGCATCGGTCGGTGTACAGCGTCAAGACGGTGCGACGCGTCCCGCCAGCTACATCGGTGCCTTCAGCGGGCCTGTCTACTGACATCGACATCGTCGCCTCCTCCGACTTGTCAGACTCCCGACCGCGGGAGGACAATTTGCCACCATGGCATTGATCTCGAAGGGCTTCGTGGGTCGGCGACGCGGCGACGACGGGCGTACTCCCCCCGGTCAGTATCTGACCAAGGATTTTCCCGTCCTCGCGATCGGGCCTGCGCCCGTGGTCGCGACCGACAAATGGTCGTTCTCGGTCACCACCGAACGCGGCGAGACTCGCAGCTGGACCTGGGACGAATTCGCGGCTCTCCCGCACGAGACTCCGACCGTCGACATCCACTGCGTCACCAAGTGGTCCAAGCTCGACACCACCTGGAAGGGCGTGAGCCTGGACGTTCTACTGGACGGTCTCGATACCGATGCCGGCTACGTCGTGGTGCACGGCTTCGACGGCTACACGACCAATCTTCCCCTCGAAGATCTCAGGGATGGGAAGGCCTGGCTGGTCACCGAGTTCGACGGCGCTCCCCTGACTCGCGAACACGGTGGTCCCGCACGGCTTCTCGTTCCACATCTGTACTTCTGGAAATCGGCGAAGTGGATCTCGAGCATCGAGCTCACCGCGGAGAACGAGCAAGGCTTCTGGGAACGCGGTGGGTACCACGACTACGGAGATCCGTGGCGCGAGCAGCGATACCAGGGCGACTGACGTGACATCGGCAGTCGGGGCGAAACCCTGGCTCGTTGCCACGGCGGCGACCGTGCGGCGTGAGACACCCACCGCGTCCACCCTCGTTCTCGACGTCGACGGATGGCCCGGCCATCTCGCCGGACAGCATGTGGACGTCAAGCTCACCGCCGAGGACGGCTACAGCGCACAGCGAAGCTACTCCTTGGCGTCGGCACCCGACGGCACGTCGCGCATCGAGATCACTGTGCAGAACGTCGCCGACGGTGAGGTGTCTCCTTACCTGGTCGAGGCCGTCGAGGTCGGCGATCGCATCGAAATCCGCGGGCCGGTGGGTCGATGGTTCGTCTGGCGGCCGTCCCGGCCCTCCGAGACGCCGTCTCCGCCGATCCTGTTGGTGGGCGGCGGTTCCGGCATCGTCCCGCTCCGCGCGATGGTTCGTGCGCAGGCGTCCGCGGACGGCGGTCGGGTGCCGTTCCGGGTGTTGTACTCCGTGCGCGAACCCACGGAGGTCTACTTCGCGGACGAATGGGCTCGTCCACCGGCCGGTGTGGACGTCACCATGATCCACACGCGGCGTGCTCCTGCCGGCAACGCACGGCCCCTCGGCCGCATCACGGTCGAGGACCTCGACGCACACGGATGGCCGGCGGAGTTCGAGCCGCGTTGCTACATCTGTGGCCCCACGAGTTTCGTGGACACAGTGGCCGACATGCTGGTGCAGCGGGGCCACTCGGCAGCGAACATCCGAACGGAGCGTTTCGGACCGAGCTGAGGAGCAGCGGATCAGACGATGTCGCCGAGGAACTCGATCTTGAGTCGGGTGTAGTCGTCGGTCCATTCCGAATCCACCGACATGAACGAATGGTCCAGTCTCGCCTCGTTCTTGCTGTACAGGTTCAGGCGGTTGGCGACGCCCACTCGATCCAGCGCAGCGCTCAGTTCGGCTGCCTGGTCGGGGAAGGTACCGGTGTTGCCGTCGGAGATGAAACTCGGAGGAAAGTCGGCCGTGACATTGTCGATGACGTTCGCCTGCTCCAGCAACGCTCGGTCGGTGGTGTCGAGGTAGCTTCGGGCGGCGATATCGAAGAAGAATCCGTTCGACGGGCTCGGTGATTGCGGTGCGCCCGCTCTAGCGACATCGAGGGCAGCACTCTCGAATACCAGTGCCTTCAGCGCATTTCGGTCGATGGTGGGCTCGATACCCAGCGCCCGCGCGTAATCGGAATTGGTCTGCACGGCAGCGTAGCTGCCCGCGATGTGCCCACCCGCACTGGTTCCGGCGAGGACGACGCGACTCATGTCGAGTCCGTACCCGTCCGCGTTCGTTTCCAGAAACTGCACGGCCTGGCCCAGTTGGATTGTCTGCGTGGGAAATCGGTAGCTCGGCGCGAACGCGTAGTTCACCGACACCACGTTGTAGCCGGCGTCGAGCATGGGGCCGGCCCACGACGCGCCACCGGAATTGCCGCTGGGCGCACCGTCCGTTTTGTCTCCGACAATCCAGCCACCACCGTGAATCACGATGTATGTGGGCCGGCTGACCGACGGATCGTCGTCGGCGATGTAGATGTCGAGA
The DNA here is from genome assembly GCF_001647185.1 of Rhodococcus sp. EPR-147. Lineage (NCBI taxonomy): Bacteria > Bacillati > Actinomycetota > Actinomycetes > Mycobacteriales > Nocardiaceae > Rhodococcus > Rhodococcus sp. EPR-147. The sequence goes on along the minus strand of NZ_LVCU01000069.1, from coordinate 61,700 downwards.
AACGAATTCGGAAGCGTCGAACCGTATTCGATGTCGTTGGTGAGGCGTGCACCGTCGACCACCGCCGTGGCCGTCCGCGCGTCGGGCTCGAAGGAATTGCTCTGCCCCAACGCATGCAGCGATCGAATCAGTGGTGCCGGACTGGCCGCCGTGCCGACGACCACGACGGAAATCACCAATGCAATCGCTGCAGCGAAGCCCGCCGGAACGGCGGTGGCCACCCCACGAGCGGAGGCCTTCGAACGGCCTGCCCATGCCGACGCGAGCAGATAGAAGCCGAGCGCCATCGACGCAGCCAAGGCCGTGACCCACAGTGCGTGGATATCCGTCACCAGCCATGCCACCTGAGTCACGACGGTGACGGACCCGAGCGAAGTCCCCACGCTTACATGCTTTCCGGCATCGGACGAGACGAGACATGTCGCGACGACTGCCACGGCGATGACCCACAACCCCACCGCGAGCTGCTGACGGATGAGGACGAACTCGAGCCACGCGAGTACGACGCCGGCGATGCCGGTCACCGCGAGCGCAGTCGTCATCGCTCTCGTACGGTGCCCTGCTCCCACTTCGATGTCCGCCTGCACCATCACTGCCCCACTACTGCGCAGAAGTGTGGCGTTGCCTGTGCAGTTCGCGAACGGCCTCGCTGAACTCGGCGACCGGTCCGTCCACCGCGATGCCGGGCACGATCTGCTGGATGGGCGACGGCGTGATCGCGAGGGGTGCAGCACCGAATTCTTCGAGCCACGTGAGCAATTGAGCAGTCGACGTGGCGTAGACGATGCGGCCGAGTCCGACTATGCCGTGGCTCGCAGAGCACATCACACAGTGCTCACCGGAGGTGTAGACCGTAGAGGATCGACGCTGATCGGCGTCCAGGTTGGTCGCAGCCCACCGAGACAGTGCGATCTCGGGATGCTGGGTGGGATCGTCTCGGTCGCCGACCCGGTTCCTGTCCTCGGCCAGCAACTGGCCACCGTCCGACACCAGAATAGAGCCGAACGGATCGTTGCCCGTTCGCGCCGCCTCTGCAGCAAGATCCACAGCACGGGCCAGAAATGCACGGTCGCTCGAAGAGATGCTCACAGTGCACCGGCAGCGACGGTCGAAGTGTTCACGTCTCGACCGTACCGCCTCGAAATCACCGCCTGCCGGACCGGTAATTGGACACCGATCCTCGGTATGGTCAGCGGGTGAGCTTCTCGGTACGGCCTGCCACGTCGTTCGCAGATCTGCGGACGATTCTCGGCCCGAAGAACCCGACGTCCTCGGTCTGTTGGTGTCTGAGTCATCGAATCGATTCCGCGACCAACAGAGCACTCGTCGGCCCGGAACGCGCCGCATACGTCGAGAAGCTGACCCGTCGAAAAGTCGCACCGGGTGTGCTGGCCTACGACGGGGACGAGGTGGTCGGTTGGGCTGCGGTGGCACCACGCTCGGAGCTGCCGTTCGCGCGCTCGAACAAGATTCCGCACGTCGACGACTTACCGGTCTGGACGGCCTGGTGCTTCCGCGTCAAGGCCGGACACCGCAAGCGCGGGATCGCGCACGTGCTCTTGGACGGTGCCGTTCAATTCGCGGCCGATCACGGTGCTCCGGCCATCGAGGGCTATCCGGTGGACAACAAGGGTGCGAAGGTCGATCTGACGATGGCCTACGTCGGCACCCGCGGACTGTTCGATTCGGCAGGCTTCGAGTTCGCCGCCGAGACGACATCGGTATCGGGCGGAATCCCGCGAGTCATCATGCGAAAAGACCTGCGTACGTGACGTCCGACTCCTGACCCGAGAGGTGCCTGATGCCGATGTCGCAGACGAACACGTGAATCACGATTTTCACACGTCAGTCTCCGAACAGTGAACTCAGTGCCGGTGCGACGTCGCGGTAGGTCTTGATGGTCCGTATACGACCGTGCCCTGTTCGCGCGAGATCCCGTCCGAGGTCGACGTCATGTTCACCCGACGTGTCCAGCAGTACGTCCAGGCGCGCGATCCTGGCTGCGGTCGAGCGTGGATCGGGACCGGCGTTGTGGACGCAGTCCGAGAGAAGAAGAACCCGTGGGTCGGGAGCCGACGCCGTACTCAGTAGCCCGGCCGCGGTCTGGAGCGCGAACTGCACGTTGGTCAATCCCCGCGCCGGAATGCGGAGAACGGTGTCGAGAATATTCAATGGGGTCCGCGAGTCGCCGAATCGAGTGAGTACGGCAGCGTCGGACCAGAACGCGACGACCGCGAGGTTGTCTCGGTTCATCTCACCGGCCAGAGCGCCGACGGTCGCGGCCGCAGTCCGCACCCGTTCGCCCTTCATCGACCCGGAGATGTCGACCACCAGGACGATGGATCGCTTGGTGTGCAAGCGTTCTCGGACGACGATGTCATCGTCCTCCGGTATCGGATTGGCCGCAAACACATCGAGCATGCGGTCCAGGTCGATCTCGTCACTGCCGCCTCGATAGCGCAGAGACGTCAACTCCCCGACGCCACGCCGTGCGCGTGTGTCGATGCGTGGCCGCCGAACTGCAAGACGAGCCGCGATCTTTCGGGCGCGGGCCCGAGTCGCGGCGTCGGCAGTCGACTCGCTTTCGGTCGCGTCGGTCAGAGGAATCACTTCGGCCGACTCCTCGGTGAATCCGGGTGCCGACGGATTGTTCTCGCCGGCAGCCTTACCCGGCTTGCTGCGGCCCTGAGCGATCAGTACCGCACCGCTTCCGCCGCCGAGACGAAACAGCGACGGTGACTCCGTCAGCTGTTTCGGTTTGCGGCGCAACGGCTTCAGAGTTCCTGCCGGCTTACGGGTCCCCGGCCGTGTGATCGGAGATTCGGCCTCGACGGCTCTTCAACCAGGTGCCGCCGCAGCGGGACGCAGTACGAAATGGTCCTGCCATATCGTGTGCAAGACCATTTCTGCTGGTGCGTCGGATGTCTCGTCGATGTGAATGCGCCCGGACAGGGCAACGTACATCGCGTCGAGCATCACCTGCTGGTAGTCCTCGGGCAGGCCTCTCGGTGGATCGATGTCGGTGGCGAGCGGAATCGCCACCTCCCGCAGATCTGCCAATTGTTGAGCGACGAGGGTCAGATCGATTGCCCCGCGCACACTACTGCCCTGGGTGATGTCCTCGTGCTCACGCGTCATCCGGGTGACGGCTACGGCGTCGGCGATCAGTCGAGCGGAGTCGGATTCGCTACGGAGACCCACGATGCCGCGTTCCGCTTCGGCATCCTGGTAACCGATGGCCAGACGACACAGACGGTCGTGGACGCTCGTCGACAGGCGCGTCGTACCGACGTTGTCGTAGGGATTCATCGATGCCACGAGGCGGAACGTCGGTAACGCGTGCACAGTGCCGACGCGCGGGACCACGATGCGTCGTTCTGCCATCGCGGTGAGAAGCGTGTTCAGGGTGTCCTCGGGTGCGCGATTGAACTCTTCGATGTAGAGGAAACCGCCGGTGCGCATCGCGTCGATCAGCGGTCCCGCTACGAAGTTGTCCTCGCTGTAGTCCTCGCGAAGAACCCGAGCCGGGTTGTGGTGACCGACAATTCGGGCCGGTGTCAGATCGGCGTTGCCCTCGACGAAGAACAGCGGAATGGACCACTCGGATGTGATCGCGCCGAGCAGCGTGCTCTTGCTGGTGCCGGGCGGGCCCTCGAGGAGCAGGTCCCGCCCGGCCGCGACCGCTGCCAACAGGAGGTCGAGTTCACGGTCTCGACCCACGAGGTGCGCAGCAATCCGCCGGCGCACCTCACCGATCGACGCGGTAGCAGTCATTTGACCGTGTACGCCGCATCGACAGGAAGCGTTGCACCCGTGATGTATCGCGCATCGTCGGAGACCAGGAACGCTATCGCGTTGGAGATGTCGATTGCCTCGATCCACGGCACCGGCAGCGTGTTCGTGGTCTGGAAGATCGGTGCCGACTTCTCTCGCGACGGGTTCGGATCGTCGGGAGCGAACAACCCCCACGTCTTGGGATTCTGAATCATGACGGTGTCCACACCGGTCGGATGAACGGTGTTGACGCGAATACTGTGCTGTCCGAATTCGTTTGCGAGAGTGCGCATGATGCCGACGACGCCGTGCTTGGTCGCGGTGTAGTGCACCGTGTTCGGTGTGCCCTTGAGGCCCGCCGTCGAACTCGTCAGCACGATGGAACCACCGCGACCGCCGGCGATCAGATGCGGCAGAGCAACTTTGCACGTGTTCCAGACGCCCGTGAGGTTGACGTCGATCATGTTCTGCCATGCGTCGTCGGTGATATCGAGGGCAGGCGCAATCTCGAACACTCCCGCATTGCCCAGCACGATGTCGAGGCGTCCGAGTTCGGCGACGCCGTCGTCGACGGCCTTTCTCAGCGCGGCAGAATCACGCACGTCGGCCTTGGTGGCGACGATTCGCCTGTCGAGCGCTTCGACCTGCTTCACCGTTTCGGCGAGGTCCGCTTCGGTCGACGGCGGATACATTTCGATGGTGTCGACCGGTCCGCACAGGTCGACTGCGATGATGTCCGCGCCCTCCTGCGCGAGACGTATGGCGTGACTCCGCCCCTGACTGCGAGCGGCCCCGGTGATGAATGCGACTTTGCCTTCCAGCTTGCCCATGTCCGTCTCCTACTTGGCCAGGAAGCCGGCGTCGACGGGCAAGGTGACGCCGGTGACGTACCGCGCATCGTCGGACACCAGCCACGCGATGGCGTTGCTTATATCGATCGCTTCGAGCATCGGCACCGGAAGCAAATTGCCGAGCATGGCTGTGGCGTCGGGGTTTTCGGTGAGGAACTTCTGCATGACGTCGTTGACGACCATCGGCGTGTTCACCCCGGTCGGGTGCACGGTGTTGACGCGTATGGAGTACTGCGCAAGCCAATTGGTGAACGTGCGCATCAACCCCACGACCGCGTGCTTACTGGCCGCGTAGCCGTCTCCGGCACCGGACCCGTTACCGCCCGCACCGGACAGGCCCTGAGTCGAGCTGGTCAACACGATCGACCCGCCCTGGCCCTTGGCGATCATGCTCGGAACCCCGGCCTGAACGGTGTTCCACACACCGAAGAGATTGACCTCCACCACATCGCGGAAGGTCTTCACTTCGTCGGGGTTTTCGGCACCCTGGGGTGCTATTCCGGCATTCGCCAGAATGATGTCGATGGGTCCGAGTTCGGCTACCGCCGAGTCCACTGCCGCTTTCATCGCGTCGTAATCGCGGACATCGGCTTCCTTGGCGACGATGCGCCGATCGAGCGCCTCGACTTCTTTCACGGTCTGTGCGAGATCTTCCGATGTGGCCATCGGATAGGCGACCGTATCGATCTGTGCGCAGATGTCGACCGCGATGATGTCGGCACCTTCTTGCGCGAGACGAAGCGCATGGCTACGCCCTTGTCCACGTGCTGCACCGGTGATGAAGGCTACTTTCCCGTCGAGCTTTCCCATGATCGAACTTCCTTGATCGTCGGATGAAAACGGTACGAGCGCAGAACGCTTCGACGATTGGCCGGATACGTCCGCGGCAGGATGTCCGATGTGAAGGACATGATTCGACGCTATATGACACCCAGTGCACATGTGGCCGAATTACTTGAATCGTTGTCGATTTACGTTCCGTGGACGCGAGAACAGGACGACCGATTCAGACTTGCACACGCAGTGAAGTATCGAAGTGAATTGCGCGCCGAGCCGTCACGAACTCTGTCGCCGCTGCAGGCCGTCGCCGTGTTCGAGCGCCTCACGGATTCGGCCGAGCAACGCAGTGGCGTCACGAAGGGTGCGTTGCTCGGCCGGCGTCAGGTCGTCGAGGATATTCACGAGAAGCCCCTCTGCCGCAATGTCGTAGATGCGCAATTGCTCTCGGGCAAGATCGGTGAGGCCGACGCGCATGCTTCGAGCATCCGAGTCGTCGGGTCGGCGAGCGACGAGCCCGTCCGATTCCATCGTTCGGACGAGGTTGCTGATCGTTGGGCGAGCCAACCCCAGCTGACGTCCGAGCACTGTGGGGCCCTCCCACTTGTCCGGAAAGAGTCGCCGCAGGATCTCGATCTGTGCGTCGGGCAGGGCTTTGAGCCCCGCGCGGGAGCGGGAGGCGTTGAGCAGCACGCGCCGGAAGGGGCCAATCTCCTCGCTGAGATGGCGGGCAATATCGGCGAGACCGGGTGCGCTGTCGGAATCGTCCACCGCGCCAGACTACTCAGTCTGAATTTAGGTTTGCAACAAACGCATTTCTGGGTGATCATGGAAATCATGAGCATTCACACCAGCGTTGCCGACCCCACTCCCGAACAAGCCCTGGACTCGATCCTCGGCCATCGGTTCATCTACACCTACGCCAACGGGTGGCAGTACGAGATGTACGTCAAGAACGCCACCACCATCGACTACCGGATCCACACCGGAATGGTCGGCGGCCGGTGGGTCAAGGGACAACAAGTCGATCTCGTCGGACTCGGCCGCGGCGTGTACAAGATCTCGTGGAACGAGCCCACCGGCACGAGCGTCGTCGTCAACGTCGTTCCCGAGGACCGCGTACTGCACGGCACCATCTTCTTCCCTCACTGGGTGGAACTCGACGGGTCCAAAACCGTCCTGTTTCAGAACGACCACCTCGACGAGATGCGTCAGTTCCGCGATCAGGGCCCCACCTATCCGATCTACGTCGTGCCGGAGTTCGCGCACATCACCTTGTTCGAGTACGTCGGTATCGACGACGACACCGTCATCGACACAGCACCCGCTGACTTACCGGCAGGCTTCGCCGACCGGAGCAACTGAGATGAACATCCATAACCCCGGCGTGGCCACGCTCACGCTCCCCCACCGTGGGCAGGTGATCCGCGGCCACGAGTATCGACCCACGAACTCCGACAGAACAGCGCCGTCCGTTCTGATCGTGCACGGCTTCAGCGACTCGAGCATCGGACCACAGCGTCTCTTCGTGCAGATCGCTCGACGCCTCGTCGAAGCGGGAGCAGTCGTCCGCGCGTACGACCGACTCGGCCACGGCGTCAGCGACGGAGAGTTCGAGGACATCACCCTGCGCGACGAGGTCGAGCAGGTGTCGACCATGATCCGGGAGTTCGCTGCCGATCGATCTGCACCGGTGCACGTTCTCGCCCACAGCCTCGGCGCAGTGGAAGCGGCAATGGCGGCCACGCTCTTGTCCGACCGTGTCGCCAGTCTCACCTTGTGGTCACCTGCAGGCGTTGTCGTCGACGACATCACCGTCAAGCACGAGATCCAGGGCCAGCCCATCGATTCCGTCGCACAGAACGGCGGCTTCGACTTCGGCGGCATGTGGCTCGGACTGGCATTTTTCGACGACATCCGCAATGGCCTCGATGTGTACGAGGCTGCGGCCGGATACGACGGCCCCGTCGACATCGTCCACGGCACGGCAGACCGGATCGTGCCGCTCGAGTACGGACGCCGTTACGCAGAGTCGTTGCCACACGCGACATTCACCGAGGTCACCGGTGCCGACCACACCTGGTCATCGCGTGCGTGGCGAGGCGAACTTCTCACGCGTCTGCTGTCGTTCCTGGGGTTACCGGACGCTGGGTGAGCAAGGCTCCGGCGCGAGTCCGTCGATCACGATTCCGATCGATCCCGAGCCAGGATGCGTTCGAGGTAATCGAGATCCTCGCGGAGCATCGAGATCGCACGTTCGGGCCCCTCGGGTACGAGAGGCGTTCCGCTGTCCTGGACGACGGTCCGCAATGCCATGTCGGCGAGTTGAGTGGCCACACTCCGATCGACGTCCGGGTCACCGCTCTGATGCCACCAGGCGACCCAGTTGAGCATGCCGATGATGCCGAGTGCTGCTGTGCGCGGGTCGACAGGCCTGAATTCCCCTGCCCTGACGCCATTTTCGACGACCGTCACGAACTCCTTGAGCACGTGCCTGCGACTCTGCTGGTACGTCCGCGAAATCTCCTCGGGCAGATCGGCTTCCGACCTGATGATGAGCTTGAAGCGGTCGGCGGTTTCGGCCTGGTTCAGGGCGATCGCGGTGGCCATCTTGCGTAGCTTCTCGGTAGGGCCGAGATCGGATCGCGCATTGATCTCGTGCAGAACTGCGGCCGGGGTCTCGGTGCTCTCGCTGATCAGGCGCGAGAGTAGCTCGTCCTTGTTCGCGACATAGTGATACAGCGCCGGGCGGGTCAGACCGGTCGCGTCCGCGATGTCCTGCAGTGTGGTGCTGGCAAAACCCTTCTCGGCGAACAATCGCGTGGCCTGGTCGAGAATTTGCTTCTCGACCAGCTCCCGACGCGGATTGCGCGCCGATCCTCGTGGTGAGTCCTCGCGTGTCATGACCGAAGAATAACCGTCACCGTCGTCGAGAACCGACAAACACGAGGTGGGTACGCGCACTGACCAGACCTGCCACCGCATCGGACAAACACTCCTCCGGCACGTCGACGACGACGAGCGCACCGGTGCTGCGCATCATTCGCTCCGCGAAATCGAGTCGGGTCAGGACGTGATCACGCTCGCCGGACCCCGTCAACCACACCGTGGAACTTGCCCTGGACTCGTCGACGATGGCCGTCGCCTTCTCGTTCCACGCAGATTCGACGTCGACGGAGACCACCGTCGTCGTCGGGTCTTCGCGCAGATCGGGCGGGGCGAATCGATCGGAAAACGACCGCCCACCGTGTTCGATGCGCCGCGAGAGGATCCAGCGGGACACATCGGCAGGAACCTCCGAGTCCGCGGGAACCTGCGCGTAGCTCGCGATTCCCTTCCACGCCACCTCGGGAGCAGATTCGAGGAATCGCTCGAGACCGACCTTTCCGGCGCGCGTCATGTACGCCACCATCAGTTGGTCCACGGGCAGATCCATGCGCTGCGGAAAGGACTCCCACCACTGTTCACTTCGCACGGCAATCTGCTGAAGGTGTTCGACCGCGGGGCGACGCACCCGTTCGTACTCGGTGAGGGCATCGCCGACGGTCGCAGCCGACGCCAGTGCCGCATCGAGGGCGATGGCGTCCTCCATGGCCAGCTTCGTTCCCGATCCGATCGAATAGTGCGCAGTGTGCGCGGCGTCTCCGAGAAGAACTATGTTGTCCACCGACCACTTTCGACACTTGACCGTTCGGAACTGCATCCACCGGGTCCGGTTTCCGATGAGGCTGTGATCCTGAAGAGTGACGGAGAACGCTTTCGCGAGATAGCGCAACGATGCCTCGTCGCTGTGGGCTGCGCCCGTGGCAGTAGTTGTGACGTCGAAGCCCGCCCGGTGCCAGGTGTCGAGATCCGTCTCGATCAGGAACGTACTGCGATCCGGCGCATAGGGATACGCGTGGGCAACGAACGTGCCGTGCTCGGTGGTGACGGGTACGAATATGGCGCTCTCTAGTGCGAAATCCGTTCCACACCAGAGGTAGAGGCCTGTTCCGGTGGTGATGTCGGCACCGAATCGACCGTCGGCCGTACGGGTCGCGCTGTTGATTCCGTCCGAGGCGATCACGAGGTCCACATCGAGGTCGGCGGGTTCGCGGCGTTCGCCGAACTCCAGCCGAACTCCTGCATCGCGCGCTTGTTCCTGCAATACGGACAGCAGAGACGTCCGCGCTATCGCGAGAAGATCACCGTGAGCCAAGCGGGCCGTTCTGTTCCCTACCTGCATCGACATCTCGTGTGAGTACGCCTGAGCGACAATCGCATCGAGTGACGCAGCGTCGGCCTGACGGAGATTCCGCTGTGTCCGTGAGGCGAGGCCGACTCCGAACCCGAACGTGGTGTCCGGTGAACTCTGTTCGTAGACGGTGATCTCCGCCTTGGGATTGGACAGTTTCAGCAGCCGTGCGGCGTAGAGGCCGCCGGGGCCCCCGCCGATGACTGCGACGCGGTCGAGTTTCATGGTTGCCTCTCGAGCTTCGCGGCGATGTCCAGCCGCAAACGCTTCTTGTCGATCTTGTTGACGTTGGTTCGAGGAAGCGCGTCGAGCCATTCGAGGCGCTCCGGCCATTTGAACTTGGCCACACCGAGACCCGCGAGATGCTCCTGCACGTCGGCCATCGTCAACGGGTCCCCGTCGGTGACGAGATACGCGCACGTCTTCTCGCCGAGTCGAGGGTCGGGCATCGCGACGACGGCCGCGCCCACGATGGCCGGATGGTCGAGGAGGAGCAGTTCGACCTCCTCGGCATTGATCTTCTCGCCGCCGCGGTTGATGAGGTCCTTGATGCGCCCCTCGATCGTGATGTACCGCTCGCCTTCTACGACGGAGATCGACGCCAGATCGCCGGTCCGGTAGAAGCCGTCCGAGGTGAAGGCAGTCCGATTGTGCTCGGGGGCCCCGAAATACCCGGTGATCGTGTACGGGCCACGGCAACACAATTCGCCGACTTCCCCGTCGGACAGCTCGATCTCCGTGCCGGGATCGAGGATGCGCACCTCGTCCTCGGCGCAGACAGGAGTGCCGACGGTGGTGATTCGAGCGTGGCGAGGGGCGGCTACCGGGGTGACGGTGAGCAGCCCCTCGGACATCCCGAACAGCTGACCCGCCCAATGGTCTCCGCCGTCGTCGACGCGGTCCATCAGCGCCGGTGACACTTTGGCCCCGGACAGGATCACGTGCCGCAGACGCCCACGCACCCGATCGAACTCGGGACTCAGTACGGCCTGGTAATGACCGTGGCCGATCAACACCTCGGTGGCCTCCGCACGCTCCATGAGGTCCAACGCCGATCCGACATCGGCGGTGGAGAGCACGAGACACGCGCCCACCGAATGCGAGGCGTGCAGACCGCAGGCAATGCCTGCGTTGTGCACGATGGGTATCAGATGGGCGACGCGGCTGTCCGACGTCCACTGCAGCCGCTGCGCATACATGAGTGCGTTGTTCCAGTATTCGGCATGGATCCGCGGAATGACCTTGGGTACTCCCGTTGTGCCGCCGGACAATTGGAACGCAACCACATCCTCGGGAGCCGTCTCGGCCTCGATGGCTTCGACGAGAGCTCGGGCCTCGTCGGGGTCGATGTCGCGGCCGATGTCCTCCAACCGCAGTCCGTCACCTTCGTTCGCCCCGACCGTCACCACGTGGCGAACGGTCTCGCTCCCTGCGGCGTGTTCGTGGGCGAACGAGACCAGGTCGAACGACGGCAGACCGGCTTCGACCACGTGCGCGACCGCGCCCACCGCGGCACCGATGTGCGCGATCTCGTGCATTCGGTGCGCGGCCAGTGTGGCGACCGGAACCAGTCCGGCCTTGATGCAGCCGTACCAGGCCAGCACCGTCTCGAGCCGGTTCGTCATCTGGAACAGCACAGGGTCCAGGCGCACCAGTCCCTGTCGAATCAATCCGGCGGCGATGGCATCGGTACGACGATCGAGTTCGGCGAACGTCATCGAGCCCTCGGCGCTGATGATCGCGAGCCTGTCGGGATACCGAAGTGCGATGTCGTGGAACCGGCGACTCGTGGGAAGTGAGCTCCACGAACCACTCCGGCGGTAGCCCTGCGCGCGATCCTCCGGGTATCCCACCAGCCTGCCGTCCCAGTCCGAGTGGGTCGTCTCCGTGGTCACCGTCATCGTTCGGCCACCGCAGGAAGTAGTCGAGAGATCTCCAACGAATGATCGGGATGATCGGCAGGAACGATTCCCGAGTACACGGCAGTCCAGCATCCCGGGCAGCACAGCTGACGGAACACGATGGGTGTGTCGACGTAGATGGAGGGATCCGATGTCACCTGCGGCCCCGCCGCCGAGGACGGCCCCTCGTAGCGAGCCAGATCCAGTACACCACTCGACTTCTCGTCACCGAGGAGCCGGCCGCACTGTGCGCAGGCGATGACCCGAACGTCCCCGACGGTCACCTCGGACAGGTTGTCGTCGAGACGTCTTGCCAGCGAGAGATCCATGGTGGGAGCGTCGGAGTGCTGGGTGGAACGCGTGCGCCGTTCGTCGATCATGTCTCGACGTCGTCGCGCAGTTGCTGCCTCGTCCACCTTTCCCGCGTCGATGACCACGCCGTAAACGACGTTCGCCCCCTCTGCGGTGACCTTGCCCTCGCGTAGGTCCACGACCACAGCCGCCGGATCGCGATGCAACGGATCTCCGTAGCCGCCGCCTCCCTGCCAATGCATGTACAGCACCTCACCGGGAGCGACATAGCTTTCGGCGTAGCACGCGCCGAATTCCTTTCCGCCGCCAAGATCTTCGAGGGCTCCGGGAATCTTTCCCGCTGCGAACTGCTCGATGACGTCGGTACTGCGCGCCAGAATTTCGAGTCCGGTGTTGCCGGGGTACCCGCCGGCCAGGCCGTTGTTCTGCGCCACGGCTTTACCCGCCGAGGCGAGGACGAGGCCCATCGGGAGCGAGGTGCCGTACGGCGTCACAGCGAGCGATGCACTGACGCCACCGCGTTGACGACCGGGTCCACCCGAGTCGGGCTCCTCACGACGCCACAGTGTGAGCAGCGGGTAGAGGAACTCGGTCATTTCCGTATCGGGGATGCGCCCCATCGGAATACAGAAGAGTCCGCCGGTGTCCATGCCGTCGGCGGTCGGTCGTGCGCCGTAACCGCCTGCCATCGGTTCCATCATGATGTTCAGGAACGGAACGGGTTGGTCCCCGCGTTCGTCGAGGCCTGCGATCACCGCGGTGTCCCAGGTACCGCAGCACGCGGCCTGCACGCTCTTGCCGAGGTCGACCGATCGGTCGAGCATCTGCGACAGGCATTCCGCGATGAGGGTTCCGGTCAGCCAAGCGGGTCCGATGGGACCACGGCTGACCGCTGCCGGGAAGCTCGCGTTGTTGATGGTGCCCTCCTCGGACACCAGGTCGAAGCAACGCATCAATCCGCCTGCGGACCAGGGAATGTCACCCGCGAGGATCGGAAGCAACGCGAGCATGACGCCGCCGCGCATCCCAGCGTAGGTGCAGTTGATGACGCCCGTCTGCTTGTCGGTGCCGGTGAAGTCGAACGTGAGATGGTCGTCGGTCTTGCTCATCGCGACGGTGATCTTGTGAACCTCGCGGTCACCGGTGTGCGACTGGTCCTGGTAGCCGGTGGCCTTCCAGGTCCCGTCGGGGAGCGAGGAGAGCTTGCTGCGCAGTCGCCCTTCGGCGTCGGTCATCATGCGCTTCATGACGGCTTTGACGGTGTCGGCACCGTACTGCTCGATGACGGCCAGCATGCGGTTGCGTCCGACGGTGTTCGCCCCGATCTTGGCACGCAGGTCGAGTCCGACCAGCATGGGAACGCGGGAGCGTCGAACCCAGAGGTCTGCGACGTCGCGTTGTAGCTCGTAGTCGCGGACCACCTTGACCGGTGGAGTCGGAAGCGATTCGGAGAAAACATCTTTCGCCGACGGATCGAACGATCCGAGACCGGAACCACCGCGACCGCCTTCGTGGCAGATCGCGCTGGTCCAGGCGAACAGCTTGCCCTCGTGGAAGATGGGTTGGTAGACGATGACATCACTCTGATGTAGTCCCCCGCCGACCCATGGATCGTTGCAGAGGAACATGTCGCCCTCCACGATTCCGGGGTTGGTGGCGCGGTGCTGCAAGGTCCAGTAGATCGCCAGGTCAACGGCTCCGACCAGCATGGTGTTGTAGAGGCCGACCTGAACCTCTTGTCCCAGTTCGTCACTGATCGCGAAGTCGAAATCGTTCGCGTCGGTGACGATGGGTGAGCCGGACATTCGTTTGAGTGCCTCGCCCATCTCGTCGGTGACCGACCAGAGTCGGTGCCGGATGACCTCGTAGGTCAGCGGGTCGAGTTCGTCGATCTGCTGCTGGGTGACGGTGTGCACCGGCAGCGTCGGCGGGAGCGCGCGGGCGAGGGCGTCGGGGTCGACGGGGCGGGACGAGAAGATCTCGGACCCGGGAATCGCTGATGTCATGTTCGGTTCTCCTGTGGTCTCAGCCGGCGACGATGTTGAGGTTGCCGAGGCGGTCGACAGTTCCGGTGGTGCCGTGCGGGACGACGACAGTGGTCGTCGGGACTTCGACGATGGCGGGGCCGGCGAGCACATGCCCGGCGGCGAGCTTGCTGTAGTCGTAGATGTCGGTGTCGACATAGCCGATTCGGCCGTCCAGGTTGACCTTTCGAGTGCCGATGCGAGCGATCGAGGCGTCGGCGGAGTCGGCGGACTTCAGTTCGGGGAGGGTAGGCGAGAACGGCAGGACGCCGGTTGCACGCACGCGATAGGTGATTGCTTGGATACCTGCTTCACGGAATCCGCTGTCCTTGCCGTACAGATCTGCGTAACGCTGCTCGAAGAGATCGGAGGCGTGTGCGACGCTCGCCGAGTCCAGCGAGCCCTCGGGAATGGTTGTTGCAACCTCTGCCAACTGCATCGTGTACCGCATGTCGATTTCACGTTCGACCTGGACCGACGTGAAATTGAGCCCTTGTCGACCGAGGGCTTCGCGGACGCGCTTCTCGAGACTGTCGAAATTCGCTTCTGCGCGAGCAGGATCGAGCGGCATCGCTGCCGGGTCGGACAGCTCGGCCGCGAGCACGATGTTCGACGACGCAAGACCGTAGGCCGAGAACGCCGATGCCACCTGCCCGAGCGGAACGATGACCTCCTTGACTCCGACTTCGGCTGCATAGGCGGCGCAATGTGATGGGCCGGCTCCGCCGAACGCGTAGAGAACGAAGTTGCGCGGATCGTGCCCGGCTTCGACGACGGTCTTGCGCAGAAGGTCGCCGGTCTGTGCGTTCTGGACGGCATAGATCGCGGCGGCTGCGTCCTCGACCGACAGACCGAGCGGTTCCGCGATGCGGCGTCGAATGGCCTCGCGCGCACGCTCTTTGTCGAGTGGTTTGCGTCCTCCCAGCAGGCCGCGCTCGGGGAGAATCCCGAGGACGAGATTGGCGTCGGCGTTGGTGGGTTCGGTGCCGCCCTGCCCGTAACAGGCAGGTCCGGGTACCGCCTGGGCGCTGTGCGGACCGATCTGGAGGTTGCCACCCGCATCCACCCACGCTATGGCACCGCCGCCCGAGCCGATGGCGTGCACCTGCAGGGTGGGGACATTGATCGGGTGGTGGTTGATGATGGTGCTCGACGCACGCACCGGCTCACCGTCCACGACGAGGCCGACGAGGAATGTGGTTCCGCCGACGTCGGTGGCGATGATGTTCTTGTGACCGAGCTGCTTTCCGAGTGATACCGCTCCGACCACGCCGCCGGTCAACACGGACCCGACTGTGCTGATGGCGTTCTTCGGGGCCTCGGCTGCGGCAACGGCACCGCCGTTGCTCTGCATCACCAGCAGTGGTCCCGCGAGATCGAGGGCACGTAGCTTCTTCTCCAACGAGCCGAGGTAATCGCGCAACCCTGGGCCGATCTGGGTACTCATGATCGTGGTTGCGTTACGGGCGAACTCGCGGATGCGCGGGCTCACCTCGGAGGACAGCGAGACGAACATGTCGGGGTCGATCTCGTGCACGAGTTCACGAATGCGTTGCTCGTGCACGGGGTTACGGAACGACCAGAGCAGCGAGACCGCGATGCCGGAGACACCGTCGTCGACGAGGCTTCGGATGGCGATACGTGCGGACTCTTCGTCGAGGGCTACGACGACGTTGCCGTCTCGATCGAGGCGTTCGGTGACCTCCAGCGCATGCCGCTTGGGAACGAGACCGTGGGACTTGCTCTGCCCCAACACGTTCTGCAGTTGCTCGGGCGAGCCACCGAGGTACCGGCCCTCGACGTTCATGATGTAGATCGAATCGCGATGCCCCTTGGTGGTCAGGAACCCGACCGGCGGGACGTTACCCATCACCAGAGCGTTGAGCGAGGACGTGGTGCCGTGCGCGATGTGGTGGGTGTTCGCCAGCATTTCCTGCACCGGGCATCCGAGTTGCTCGGCCAACGCTTCGAGAACGTCGATGACGCCCTGTGAATAGTCGGGCGGAGTCGAGGGCGCTTTTGCAGCGACCACGGTCCCGGAACTGTCGTCGAGTACTGCGTCCGTGAACGTTCCGCCGACGTCCACTCCGATCACATAGGTCATGCCGGTGTGCTCCTTAGGTCCGAGTCGAAGACGTCCTGGCGTGTGAGAGCGAAACACCCTCGAACACTGCTTACGTCTGTGTCGAGTATTCGACGTAGACGACAACATGTCAAGCACGAATGTGAGTGCCGTCACCCTCCTCGATACTGCCCGAACGGACGCATCGATTCGATTTCCCTGGTCCAAGCCGCTTGACGAATCGTCGCAGACGTCGAATACTCGTCATCAGCGTCAATTACCGAAAGGCAGTTCATGAGTATTCATCGTGTGGGCTTGGTCGTACCGAGCTCCAACGTCACCGTGGAAACGGAGATGCCCGCATTGTTGGCGCGACATCGACATGCCCGGTTTTCGTTCCACTCCTCGCGCATGCGCATGCAGGCCGTGTCGCCGGAACAATTGCGGGCCATGAATGCCCAGCGCGAACGGTGCATCCTCGAATTGGGCGATGCCGGAATCGACGCTGTTCTCTATGCGTGCCTCGTCGCCCTCATGGTCGCCGGGCCCGGGGAACACCAACGGGTGGAGGGGCTCGTCGCGGAACAACTCGCCACGGGCGGGTCCGATGCAGCCGTCAGGTCGAGCGCGGGCGCTCTTGTGGAAGGCCTTCGTGCCCTGGACGCCAAGAACATAGTTCTCGTGACGCCGTACATGCGACCACTCGCGGAGAAGGTCGTCGACTACATCGAGGCCGAGGGCATTCGCGTACTCGATTGGCGTGCGCTGGAGGTGTCCGACAACGCCGAAGTCGGCTGCATCCCAGGCGAACGAGTCATGGACGCGGCACGGTCGTTGGATCTCACCGGTGCCGACGCCCTGGTGATTTCCGCGTGCGTACAGATGCCGTCCCTACCGCTCGTCCAGGCTGCCGAGGACGAATTCGGCATCCCCGTTCTGTCGGCCGCGACGGCAGGTGCCTACAGCCTGCTCCGTGCGCTGGACCTACCCGTCGATCTTCCGGACGCCGGCTCACTTCTTCGGGCAGACGCCGTCGTCACGTCCTAGATCGTCACTTTCGTAGAGAGGAAATCTTCATGTCCGACTTGCCACACAAGGTCCGGGGCGTCGACCACGTCGCCTACCCCACGTTCGATCCGGCAGCAACGGTCGAGTTCTACCGTGACGTTCTCGGGTTCCCCGTCGTCCACTCCATCTGCGCAGCAGGATGGGGCCCGGAGAAGCATCCGGACTTCATCCACTTCTTCTTCGACATCGGCAACGACGACCGACTCGCGTTCTTCTACTACTTCGGTCTCGAACCGTTCGACGGAGGACCACAGGGTGATTCGTACTCGCGTTTCGCCGAGGACGTACCGATCTTCTTCATCCGCTCGCGTCATCTCGCGATTCACGTCGACAGCGAAGCGGACCTGATGGAATATCGGCGACGGTTGGACGGCAGTGATTGGCCCGTGGAGATGCAGATCCAACACGAGACGATCGAGTCGATCTACACACACGATCCCAACGGCTACATGATCGAGCTCACCCGCGCGATGCGTCCGGTCACGCCGCAGGAAGATCTCGACGCGAACCTGACGATCGACGCCCTGATCGACATCGTGCGCGGACCCGACCCGAGCATGGCGAACCTGTTGACCCGCAAGGCCGAACTGATCGTCGAACGTGCGGCCGACTGGTCGGCCGAGAACGAGGTGGGAGTGTCGTGACCACGTTGTATGTGCTCGACATACCCGAGAACACCAGTATCGCCTCGGTGGCCGACGTCGACCCAGCCGTACGCGTCGACCACGTCGGCCCGTACTTCCGCATAGTCTCGGACAAGGACATCGTCATCGATCGTCGAGCCACCGGATGCAGGCACGCCGTCTGGTACAGCAGCGTCTCCGGCCTGTCGGAGTCTCGAATCACGCAGTGGGACAAAGACGCCCTGCGCGTCGAGCAGTCATGAATCGGACCCGACTCGGTGCTGGACGCTACCTCGATGCGGCCGAGGCACCGACGAACACCGTCACGTCGACGCACGAGCTGACCACTGCCGATGGCGCCAAGGTCAGTGGAGTGTTGCGAACGGTTCCCGGCGCGGACCTCGTCGTTGCGTTGATGCACCCGCGCCAGGATCTGACGCATCACGTTCTCGTGCCAGAGCTGCTTGCACGCGGATACGCAGTGTGGACCCAGGGCACGCGATCGGTGAACAACGACATCTCGCTGGTGCACGAGCAGGCTTTGCTCGACGCCGCGGCCGGGCAGGTGTTCCTTCGCTCCCGCTCTTTCGATCACGTTGTCACACTCGGACACTCGGGCGGTGGAACGCTGTTCGCGTTCTACTGCGAGCAGGCCGGGCTCACGCCCGAGGAGCGGCTGGCAGCAACGCCGGCCGGCCGGCCGATCGACCTCGCATCCGCGGAGATGCCCGTACCGGACGGTGCGATTTTCATGGCTCCACACCCGGGACAGGGCGCGCTGCTGCTGCGACTGATCGATCCGTCCGTGGTCGACGAATCGGACCCCATGTCCGTCGACCCGGCACTCGATCCTTTCGACAGTGCGAACGGATTCGTCGAGGCACCGGAAAGCTCTCACTATTCCGCCGATTTCGTTCAGAAGTACCGCGCCGCTCAGCTCGAGCGCGTCACTCGCCTCGACGTGATCGCGCGGTCACGGGTCGCCGAAGCATCCGAGGCCCGACGGCGTTTCAAGACAAACGGCAACGCCCACGACCGTCGAGAGGCGTTGGCACCGCGGATATTGACCGTCTATCGCACCGATGCGGACCTGAGATTCACCGACCTGTCGCTCAGTTCCAACGCCCGCCCCTACGGTTCACTGTTCGGCCGGCGGCCCGATCTGACGAACTACGGACTCGTCGGCTTTGCGCGCTTGTCCACGCCGGATGCCTGGCTGTCGACGTGGTCCGGTCTGAGCTCCAATGCCGACTTCGTTCGGTGCGCACCGTCGGTCACGGTCCCGTCGTTGTTCGTCGAATTGACCGGCGATCAGGCGTGTTTCCCGGAGGACGCGTCGAGAATGGTCGAGGCTCTGGGCTCAGTGGACAAGTCTCACGTGGCGATCGAGGGCACCCACTTCGGTGGCCCCATTCACGATGGCGCGCCCACCGGCGCGTCTCTGGCCGCCGCCGATATCGGTGACTGGTTGTCCCAACACTTCATCTGACCCTCTCGCGAGCGGAATATCATGTCACGTAACACTTTTTCTCCCGTCGTTGCGCTGTGCCTGGCGGCCTTGACGTTGGAGGGGTACGACCTTCTGATGTACGGAACGGTGGTGCCGTCGCTCCTGGCGTACGAGCCGTGGGACCTGGATCCGGCGACCGTCGGTGTACTCGGATCCGTGGTGGGAGTCGGCATGCTGGTCGGGGCACTCGCCGCGGGCAGCATCGCGGATCGTTGGGGCAGACGACGCGCCTTGATCGCCGCGGTCGCCCTGTTCTCGGCCGCAATGGGATGCTGCGCAATTGCACCCTCGCCCGAATTGTTCGGAGCAGCGCGATTTGTCGTCGGCGTCGGTGCTGGGGTTCTGATGCCGACCGCGGCGTCGATGCTGATCGAATTTTCCCGCCTCGACACCAGAGCGAGAACGGTCGCACTGGGGTTCGTGGGCACCAGCGTCGGCGGTATCGCAGCGGGGATCCTGTCGCTGTGGCTCGTCCCGGCATTCGGCTTCCGAGCGATGTTCGCAGCTGGGATGATCCCGGCGTTGTTGATTCTGCCGATGATGATCGGATACCTCCCCGAGTCGCCCGCCTTCCTCAACGCGCGGGGTAGGACGGATGCAGCACAAAGGATCTCGACTCGTTACGGACTCGAGGACACAGTCGAGGTTTCCGGTGGTGAGCCGACATCGACAGATCGCGGAATCGCTGCGCTGTTCACCGCGAACCGTGCGCGAGTGACGTTGTCCTTCTGGGTGATGACCCTGCTGTGTCTGCTCGTGTTGTTCGGCGTCGCGACCTGGTTGCCTGCAGTGATGCGATCGGCCGGATACCCGCTCGGTGCCGCACTGTCATTCCTGCTGGTGCTCAACGTCGGCGGTGCAGTGGGCGCGCTCGGCGGCGCTTACCTGGCGGACCGGTTCGGCATCAAGCCGGTGACGACCCTCGGATTCCTTTGTGCAGCAGTGTCGTTGGCATTGATCGCGACCACTCCCCCGATCGGGATCGTGTACGTTCTGGTGCTGATCGCAGGAATGGGAACGACCGGGACGCAGATCCTGCTGAACACCTTCATCGGTGGCTACTACCCCGTGTCCTGCCGGACCACAGGACTGGGCGTCGCGCTCGCGGTGGGGCGACTGGGCGCGATCGTGGGTCCTACCTACGGTGGACTGTTCGTCGCCGCGGGTGCGGGAACCAGCACTCAGCTTCTGGCTTTCGCCTTGCCGGCGATCATCGGAGCCGGGGTGACGATTCTGATTCCGGCGGGACGACAGCTGCGTAGCAGCCGAGCCTCTACGTCGGAAGGTCTACACCAGGTACCCGAGGCAAAATGAGTGCATTCACGATCGGATTCACTTTCCGGTCCATATCGGGTCCCGTTTCTGCATGAAGGCCATGATTCCCTCGACAGTGTCCGCCGATCGGCTCAGTGACTCCAGGGCCTGTTCGCTGAGTTCCCAGCTGCGGGCTTCCGTCTCGATCTCGCCGTCATCGATCCCGCGAGCGACGCGCTTGCTCGCCTGAACAGCGAGAGGTGCGTTCGCGGAGATGACGTCTGCGAGGGCAAGAGCAGTGCTCATCACTTCGGCCTGAGGAACGACGCGGTTGACCAATCCCCACCGGAGCGCGTCCTGGGCGCTCATGGCGTTCCCGGTCAGCAGTAGCTCCAGCGCGACAGCACGCGGCAGGGCTGTGGTCAATCTGAAGACCCCTCCCGCTCCGGCGATGAGACCGCGCTTCACTTCGGGAAGTCCGAAGGTCGAATTCTCCGCGGCTACAACAAGATCACCGGCCAATGCGAGTTCCGTGCCACCGCCCAGGGCGCTGCCGTTCACTGCGGAAATCACCGGTTTCGCAATGTGGTGTTTGACGATTCCGGCGAAACCCCAGTGCGCGGTCTCGGGTGGAGTCACTCCCGCGGGCCCGGATGTGCCGAGAGCTTTCAAATCTGCTCCGGCGCAGAAGATTTTGTTGCCTGCGCCCGTCAACACCACAACTCGAATGTCGTCTGTCTCCTGCGCAAGCTCCCATGCAGCGCCCAAACCGCGGTGCACATCGGCGTTGATGCTGTTGGCTGCCTCCGGCCGGTCGATGGTGACGACGAGGGTGTGTCCCCGCACTTCGGTGAGTACCACTTCGGACACGTCGATCCTCATTCCTTCGGGCCGTGAGACCCCACAACACTAATTCAGACAGTCACTGTCTGCAATGGTTCGGCCTGTAGCCCGGTCGTTCAACGGCTAACTCAACGCTCGCAGAACGGTGTCGACGACCACTGTCGAGTGGTCAACGGCAGCAGTGGTTCTCGATCCTGAGTGCGCCTGCGAGAAGAGCGCACGCGCCAACACCGCTCCCGTCACGAGTTCGAGCAGTAACGTCGTCGACGTGCCCTCGGGCAGCTCTCCACGCGCGACAGCCCGGCGGACGATGCGTCGAGCAGTGACGAGGCGGCTCTGGTTGAGAGTGTCGGTGAGATGGGACAACAGGTCCGGATTCACCCTCGCGTCGAGAGTCACCCGTAGCGAGACCAAGCCGGAGAGCTCCCCGTAGCCGACGGCCAATTGTTCCGCAAGTTCGACGAGGTCCCCACGGACCGATCCGGTGTCGATCGGCGTCGACAGCGGCGACCGAGCTTCGAGCGCCTGGACCAGAAGTTCTTCCTTGTCGGCCCAGCGGCGGTAGAGCGCTGCCCGGCCGACCTTGGCCCGCCGCGAGACTGCGTCGAATGTGAATCCGCGCCAACTGGTTTCCCAGTACACCTCGAGCACGGCGGTGTACACGCGGTCCTCCATGTCCGCGTCACGGGGCCTGCCCGGTCCTCGGGGAGAATCTTCAGACATGACTGCATCCTCTCACCGGTCTGCCGGCCGAACGCGACGATCACATGCAGAAATCGACGGCAAGGTTCCCTTCGCTGTCCACCAGGTCTATTCGGCGTCCGACGGCCGACTCGTTCTGCACGGACACGAGGTCGTGAAGCGTCGTTGCGAATTCATGTCCAGCTCGGCCCGCTACCCGCGCCCCATCGTCGGTGGCAGCCACGACAAACGCTTGCTCCGGCAGGCCGCTACGGTCGTACGTGACCGTAGCCGTCTCGATGGTCGCCGGTCCCGAGTAGCCGTGCACGACGCGTGCCGGCGTACCCGACACAGTCACCTGCTCCGGGTCGCCGATGTATCCGTCGCGATGAGCTCTCGTGGACAGCAGCACCACGTGCTGGTACGTCAGATAACCGCCGTTTGCATGAACCAATGCGACTCCGGAATTCTTGCGCAGCAGTCGCGTCGATTCCGCAATGGCATGGAGCGAGTAGCTGCTCAACGGCCCACCGAAGAACGAATGTCCTCCCAGGACAGTGGGAGTCGCCCCCTCGGCCAGGCCGAGCTCGTCGGCCAACAGGTTCGGCACGATCGGAAAGCAGCTGTATGCATCGACGAATGCCAGGTCCTCGCTGGCCACCTCGGCCCTCGACAGTGCCCGCCGCACGGCCGCGCGAAGAGCTGGTGCGTCGTCGAACACCGGGCGCGCCAACACATCCGGATTGTCGACTGCACCCGCACCACCCCACAGGTACACGATTCGATCCTCCGCCACACCGGCCTCACGGGCGGTCGCCAAGGAACAGACCATGACCGCAGCTGCTTGATCGACGAACGGCATGGCGTTCATCGATAGCGGATAGCAATCGGACACAGACCGATTCGATGAACTGACGGTGCCGATGTCTTCCGGCGTGCGTGCAACAGGGCTCCATGCAACGGGATGTTCGGCCGCAATTGCCGAGAAGCGGGAGTACATGTCGGCCGATTCGCGCATCCCCTGGTCTGGGTTCAGGCCACGGCTGTGGGCACGCGCGTTCTCGAAGAGCGGGTAGATCTGTACCGGTGCCAGGATTCCTGCTCGCTGCATTTCGGCGCTGCCGAGGTCCTCGGGCGAGAACGACGGAGGGCCTCCCGGTACGGTCGTCCAACCCGATTCACCGGGGTCCACACCCGCTTTCGTCATGGCACGGACGGAGGCCTGCGCCTCGCCGCCCACCACCAGTGCTGCAGTAGTGCGTCCTTCGGCGATATCTCGACCGACCTGGTCGAGTAGGCACGCGGGGTGATGCCCACCGATCGTGCTCGAGGAGCTGGATGTGAGGGTGACGCCCAACCTCTCGGCGACCAGAGCCGGAAGATCGGCGTAGTTCCAGCTCGTGGTGCGAACTGCATGTATCGCATCGAGCTGCGCGCTCAGACCCGGTGCTCCTGTGTCCTCGATCGCCGCATTCACAGCGCGCAGAACGAGATCGAGCGGCTCGATGGCGCTCTGCGCAGTGCCGTCGCCTGTGAACTTCAGGTCACCCACACCCACGATGACCGGGACTCGTTCCGCATTGATGGACATGCACACAGGCTATACGGACACAAATTGTCTGCAATCGATAACCGTCCTGTCAAGAACAGCGACTCACCGAGTGACCGCCGGCCGAATTCGGAGCGTCCGTGCACCCACTCCCCCACCACCCCGACCTGGTGATTGACATCACAGGGACCGGCCGCTATCTTTCAAACTGACATCAGTTCAGTTTGACGAACGTTGCGGCTGGTTCGAGCGCGTACGTGAAGTCTGCGATCGATGTCGCCCGACTCCACGTCAAACGATGGCTCGCCGAGTTCTTGGGAAGTCATCGACGTGCCCGAAAGGAACGCAGGCATGAACAAGTTCAGGACGACGCTCGTTGCCGTGATTGCAACGGCCACGATGGTAGGCCTCACCGCATGCGGAGGCTCGTCTTCCACCGCGTCCGCTCCGGTGGAGGGCGACTGGGATGCCGTGATCGCTGCCGCGAAGGAGGAGGGCAGTGTGATGCTCTACTCCAGCCAGAAGCCGGCCAACCTCGATGCGCTGACAGCGGCTTTCGAGGCGCAGTACCCGGAGATCGACATGGAGTACGTGCGCGGCACCGACTCCGAGATCAATCCCAGGGTAGAAACCGAGAACCGAACGGGGGCAGGGATCGCTGACGTCCACATGACCACCGACGCCTCCTGGATCGAGAATGCCGCCGAATCCGGCCGATTCTCCACCGACCTCATCGGCCCCGACCTGGATGCGCCCGCTTTCGATCCTGCGGACAGCGTCATCAACGATCGGTTCTTCCTCTCCAGCGCAGCGGTGTTCGGACT
Organism: Rhodococcus sp. EPR-147; assembly: GCF_001647185.1. Classification (NCBI taxonomy): domain Bacteria; kingdom Bacillati; phylum Actinomycetota; class Actinomycetes; order Mycobacteriales; family Nocardiaceae; genus Rhodococcus; species Rhodococcus sp. EPR-147. The sequence continues at coordinate 37,413 of NZ_LVCU01000069.1, read as the reverse complement.
CGGGTGGAATACCGCAGCGGTGCCGGACGGCGTCGACGCTCCCGAGGACCTGATCGATCCGAAGTTCCAGGGCAAGATCGGCATCGTCAACCCCACCGGGTTCGCGTCGTACGTCGATCTGTACAAGTACTACTCCAAGACCTTCGGAGAGGACTACTGGAACCAGATCGCCGAACTCGCGCCCCGGGTGTACCCCAGCGCACTCGCAGTAGCGCAAGCTCTGACCTCGGGTGAAGTGACTGTCAGTCCCATGGTTCAGCCTCTCGTCACCGAGGTTGCCGCAGGCGCGCCGGTCGACTGGGCATTGCCGGACAGTCCGTGGGGAACACCTTGGTACTCAGAGGTTCTCGGTGCTTCCCAGCATCCCAACGCAGCGCAGGTGCTCGCGAACTTCATGGTGACAGCCGAAGGACAGCAAGCACTGAACGGCGGCTACGCGGCCGTTCTGCCGGATATCGAGGGTGCAGTCGCGCGAGCCCAGGACATCGCATCGCCCGACCTCGCCGAACTGACGCCGGAAAAGGTCGAGCAATACTCACAGGAATGGCAGACCCTGTTCCAAGGCTGACCCTCCACTGTTACCGAGTTCGCCTGGGCGCTCGACCCACGACATGCACTGTGACAGCCACGCACACCGATACTCCGAAAGTGAGTACGCAATGACCTCTCGATTCGCGGTCTCCGGACTGACGAAGAAGTACGGTACGAACGTCGTTGTAGACAGCCTCGACCTCGAGATCGAGCAGGGCGAATTTCTGGTCCTGCTCGGGCCGAGTGGTTGCGGCAAGACCACGACGTTGCGGTGCCTCGCCGGACTGGAGACACCCCAGGGCGGCTCCATATCTTTCGCGGGCCGGACAGTGTTCGATGCGTCGTCGAAACTCCATGTGCCTGCGCACAAGCGGAACATCGGCATGGTGTTCCAGTCGTATGCGCTGTGGCCCCACATGACGGTCGCAGAGAACATTCGGTACCCGTTGACGGTGCGCAAGCTGAAGAAGGCGATTGCCGACGGCGCGGTCGAGACGGCCGCGAACATGGTCGATTGCGGTGCGTTGCTCGACCGGTACCCCTCGCAGCTCAGCGGCGGCCAGCAGCAACGTGTCGCGGTCGCTCGCGGGCTCGTGGCGCAACCGGATCTGGTGTTGTTCGACGAGCCTCTGAGCAATCTCGATGCGCGCCTGCGAGATCAGGTCCGATCGCAGATTCACCAGTTGCACCAACAGCTCGGTTTCACCGCCGTGTTCGTCACTCACGACCAGTCCGAGGCGTTCGCTCTCGGCGACCGTCTCGCGATCATGAAGGCCGGAAAGATCGAGCAGTACGACGAGCCCGAGCACGTCTTCGAGAATCCGGCGTCGGAATACGTCGCCGCGTTCATCGGGATGGGTAATCGGCTCGAACTGATGCGCGGCCACGACGGATGGGTCACGAGCGGCTCGGACGTCATCGACCTTCAGACGGCCACCGTTCGTGAGCGTGCCGACGAGGGCACTCGTGCCGTAGCGCGGTTCCGACCGGACGACGTGCTGTTGCACGACACTGCCGACCAGGTGCCGCCCGGAAACATTGCCCTGCACGCAGAACTCGTGACGTACGAATACGGCGGTCGGTACTTCGACGTGGCAGTCAAGACCGGCGACGAGCAGTTGACGCTGCGAGCCACGGCTACCGAACACAGTGCGGCGCTGCGGCGTAGCAGGCCCGGACAGCCGGTACTCGTCAGCTTCGCGCCGTCGTGTCTGCGGGTGTACGCGCTGCCCGACGCGTCGTCGGCCGCGAGCTCCGAGCTCGTCGGTTCCGCAGGAAAGACCTCGTGATGGCCACGCTCGTCGACGTCGAACGTCCCGAGTCCACCGAGACGACCGGTAAGCGCTCACTGGCGATCTCGCCGAATTGGCGCGCGCGAATCGGGTACGCCGCCGTCCTCGCCGTGTTGGCCTACCTGGTGGTACTCCCCATGGTGCGTCTGCAGATGCTCGCGTTCGAGGACGGAGCTGCCGGATACCGAAGTCAGTACGGCCGCTTCGACATCGGCGTCACCCTTCGAACCACGGTGGCGTTGGCGCTGGGTTCGTTGGTCATCGCGATGGTGCTGGGAACGCTGCTCGCCTTCGCCGCGAGCAGGCTTCCCGCCAAGCTCGGTTGGCTGCGTGTCATTCCCATCCTGCCGATCGTGATGCCGGCGGTGGCAAGCGTGGTGGGGTGGGCATTCCTGCTCTCCCCCGGGCCCGGTTACCTCAATGTGGTGTTGCGCCTGCTGCCGTGGTGGAGCGGATCGGACAGTGGGCCGATCGACGTGTACACCGTCCCGTGGATCATCGTTCTCACCGGCTTCGGTCTGACGTCGTTCGTCTATCTGTTCGTCAGTTCCGGCATGCAGAACATCAGCTCCGAGCACCTCGAAGCAGCTCAGGTCAGCGGATCGTCCACGGTCGGAATCTTTTTCAAGATCGTCCTCCCGCTGCTTCGACCGTCCCTCATCTACGGCGGCGGTATCGCGCTGCTCCTCGGACTCGGCCAGTTCACCGGCCCCCTGCTACTGGGTGCGAACACCGGAGTCAAAGTGCTGACCGCCGAGATGTACCGCCGGGTGTCGGAGTCCCCGTCGGACTTCGCCGCGGCAGCGGCCGCCGGGTCTCCGCTGGTGATCTTCGGACTGGTACTCGTGCTGGCGCAGAAGGCGTTGCTGGGCAACCAGACTCGTTTCGTCACGCACGGCGGCAAGGCATTCGCGCCGTCCACCGGTAAAGCCACGTGGGCCACGGTCACCATCGTGGTGTTCGCACTCTTCGCCCTGGTCATCCCGCTGGTCGGTCTGATCATCGTCTCGTTGACGCCGTACTGGTCGGGATCGTTGTCGCTGAGTCTGTTGACGCTGGACAACTTTCGGGCACTGATGGATACGACGGCGGTGGTGGAGTCGGTCCTGACCAGTGTGCTGACCTCACTGGGCGCGGTCGCGATCTGCATTCCGCTCGGATACCTGATGGCAAACCTTCTCGTCCGCGGTCGTCGGTTCAGAATTCTCGCGCTGATCGCAGACCTCATGACCGCACTGCCACTGGGCATCCCGGCCGTGATCTTCGGCGTCGGATTCCTGCTCACGTACACCGAACCGCCGCTGATCCTCTACGGAACCAGAACGGTGATCATCCTCGTGTACATCGTGCTGATGCTGCCGTTCTCGACGAGGATGCAGATGACGGCCATGCTCTCGCTCGGCAACACGTACACCGAGGCGTCGGCCACCAGTGGCGCGTCGCCTTTCGTGACGAATCTACGAATCATGTTGCCGCTGATGCGTCCGACGATCCTCAGTGCCGTCGCGCTCATGTTCATCCTGCTGACCCATGAATTCGCCGCGTCACTTCTCGTGCGAGCGTCCACCACTCAGGTGATGGGCACGCTGCTGTTCGACATGTGGCAGAACGGCTCCTACCCACTCGTGGCTGCAATGGCACTACTGATGACTGCTGTGACCACGATCGGTGTCGCCGCGGCGATGCTCGTCGGTGGGCGCAACGTACTGAGCAAGCTCTGATGGGCGCGCAGTCCCGCCTCCAGGACAAGGTCGTTCTGGTCACCGGGGCAACCGGAGGAATCGGCACCGCGATCGTCGAGCGTCTGGCCTCGGAAGGGGCCGTGATCGTGGTGACCGACGTCGACGGTAACGCGTGCGCAGCCCTCGTGGCGGACCAGGCCGACAGTGAACGCCATCTCCCGATCGCACTCGACATCACCCGGGAAGATCAGTGGCACAGCGCTGTCGAGGCAGTGGCCGCGCAGTACGGTCGGCTCGACGCCGTGGTCAACAACGGTGCCATCGGTAGCCTCGGAACCGTCGTCGACGAGGATCTCGACCGCTACAACCGAGTTGTCGAAGTCAGTCAGACCGGGACGTGGCTCGGAATGAAGCATGCCGGCGCGTATGTCGAGCGCTCCGGAGGAGGATCCATCGTCAACATCTGTTCCATCCTCGGCAGCGTCGGCGGCCTCGGCAACAGCTTCGCCTACGCCGCGGCCAAAGGCGCTGTGCGCACGATGACCAAGAATGCAGCCCTGCACTGGGCCACGAAGGGTGTTCGAGTCAACTCCATCCACCCTGGCTTCATCGGCACAACGCAGTTGCTCGAACGCTACGAGGGCTCCGAACGTCACAGCGCCATGATTGCGCACACTCCGATGGGTCGACTGGGGACCGGGGCCGAAGTGGCTGCCGCCGTTGCCTTTCTGGCCGGGGACGACTCGACGTTCGTCACCGGGACCGAGCTGTACGTCGACGGCGGTTGGACCTGCGACTGACCGCTCGGGTAGGGCTCTCGGGGCGGATGCTTCAGCAGGTGGTGAAGAAGTCCACCCCGTTGGAGGTCCGCGCCGACAGTCTGCCGCGCTGGACCAGAACGTCCAGGTGCGCCAGCGTCTCGCAGGTCGCCACCATCTGGTTGAAGCTGTCCAGGCTGGCGAACGATCGATCGTGCCGAGTCCACGTCAGGCCGGCCGCCACGTCGACCCCGGTTGCCCGAGCAGCAGATTCGACGCCGCTCTCGGTAGCGGCGAGACGGCGATCGTGGTGTTCGAGCAACTGCCGGCAGCGCTCGTGCACGCCGGCACCCGGATGGCCGTGCGACGGCAACATCGCCCGGTCCGGTTCGTCGAGCATCGCGGTCAGCGACGTCAGGTACTTGCCCAATGGAAGGTCCCACTCACCGAGCTCGAACCCGATCGACGGCGTGATCGTGGGCAGAACGTGGTCTCCCGTGTAGCACACGTTCCGGTCGGTGTCGTGAAAAACCATGTGACCCTTGGTGTGCCCGGGGGTGTGTACAGCGACAACCGCATGGCCGGGAATGTCGACGGGACCGGGTTGCAACCACGCGTCCGGTAGCTCCCAGTCCGAGGCGTCGAAGGGTTCGGCCTTCCCGCTCTCGGAGGCGGTGCGAGCGATCTCGAACGCGCCCGCTCGCTCGAGTTCACGGATCGAGCTGACCGGCACGTTGCTGCGCAACCGACCGATCGCTTCGATGCCCGGTGCCTCTGCGGCACCGAGATGCACCCGGGTTCCGTATCGACGACGCAGCTCGACGGCGAACGTGTAGTGATCACGATGCACGTGGGTGACGTACACGTCGTGAATTTCGGACGGCCGACGTCCGATGCGACGCAAGGCGTCGACGAGCTCGTCGTGGGTGGAGGCTCGGTGCCAACCGCCGTCGATCAGGACCAGCCCCGTATGAGTCTCCAGCACGTAGACATTGATCGCGCGCAGACCGTCCTGAGGCATCTGCAGAGGAACGCGATGGACGCCGTCTGCCACTGCAAAACAGCCTGGATCGGCCCACGACGAGGTCATCCCGCGTCGCTCGCGAGAGGCACCATCGTCTTCTCGTCGCCATACCACATCATCCGTCGACCACCCATGGTCCCGACGTGGTCGACAGCGGCTTTCCACTCGTCACTGGCCAAGGCGGCCTCGAGCGCGTCGCGCGACTCGAAGCTGAGCACCGACAGCCCGTCCCACCCATTGGACTTGCTCCCGAATGCTTCGAGTAGTTCGGTGTGCTGCCAACGGAGCAAGCCGGGCAGGGGGTACGTGACATCGGCGTGCTCCCCGCGCCACCACGTGATGAACTGCTCGTGCGTCCACTCTTCCGGACGGGCGGCTACGAGTACCAAATTGTACATTTCTCTCCTAAGTGAATTCTGTTCAGTTCAAAAGAGGGTAAAGGTCCGCTGCAGATACAGCTCGCGCTGTTACTTGCGGACCACTCGGATGGCGGCGTCCGTCACCAGTGCAGTGATGTCGTCGATGGTCAGTCGGCCGTCGGGCCGGTACCACCGCCATACGCTGACCACCAGAGCGAGCACCAAACGCGCAGACATCGTCGGATTCGACTCCGCGAACTGGCCCGCCTCGATCCCCCGCACGATCAATGCGGTCCAGTTCTTTTCGATCCGTTGCACGAGTTCACGGCACTCGACCCGTTCGGCCTCTTCCTTCGCGGACTGGCGTTCGGTCGCCAAGAGGTCCATGTGGTTGTGCAGAATGCGACGGGCCAATGCGTCCTGAGGAGATGCCGCCAACGACGCGGCAATCGCCGCGCGCAGTGCATCCTCGGCATGCGTCACGCCGTCGGTGGCCGCCACGAAACGGGCGGCGGAGTCGGCGAGTTCGATGCGCATGATCGTCAGCAAGCAGTGCGCTTTGGATTCGAAGTAGTGATAGAGCGCGGTCTGACCGATACCGACCTCGTCGGCGATGGACGCCCACTTGGTGTGCTCGTATCCCACTTTGCCGAAGTGGTCTATTGCCGCCGTCAGAATGCGCGTTCGCTTGGACCGCGGGCTCTCGCGCCGAACATCGGTTCCTACGGTCATGACTGCCCCTACTGATAGAACGTACAACCCTCCGGTGGGAGTTTACATTTTTCGATGTGAATTCGAGTCAGTTGCGGCCGCAAGCTGTCGAGCCAGCGCCGTCGCATCGGGCCGGGACAGCTTGCCGACACGATTCTGCGGTAAGTCGGCGACGGTGAAGACGTACTCCGGCCACTTCGACTTGGGGAAGTCGTCGTGTGCCAGCTGCGCCGTGACGTCGTCGAGTCCGAGGTCCTCACCACCGGTGACCACGAGAGCTGCTGCGCGCTCCCCCAGCAGATCGTCGGGCACCGGAACGACACACACCTGCACCACGGACTGCAGCGATGCGATGGCCGACTCGACCTCGTTGATGTCGATGTTGCGTCCGCCGCGGATGATGATCTGCTTCTGCCGACCCATCACACGAATCGAACCGTCCGACGCGACCTCCACGAGATCACCGGTCGGAAGGAATCCGTCGGGCGTCAACTCGGGCGGGACCGGAGTCCCGGCTCGGGCGTACCCGACGAACAGCGACGGGCCCTTGACCTGGGCGGCACCGATATCGTCCGCGGGGAGCGGACGGCTGTCCGAGCCGACGGCCCGCACGGTGGTACCGGGAAACGGCCGACCGTCGCGTCCGAGGCGGATCGACGTCGGGTCGTCGAGAGCAGGTGTGGTGTGCCCCAGGCACTCGGACATTCCGAACACCCGTAGGAACGTGGTCTGCAGCCACTGTTCGGCCTTGGCGAGCGCGCGCTCGTTCATCGGTCCGCCGCCGACCGTCATGGCGCGCATCGTGTCCAGCGCGCCTTCGGAGTTCGGTGCGACCGAGAGCTGCAGCGCCATGGTCGGTACCAGCATCGTCCAGGCAATCCGGTGTTCCTTCGCTGCCCGCAGAGCCGCCTCCGGGGACCACTTCCCGATGGCGACCATCGGACCTCCCAGTAGCGCAGGCAGATACATTCCGAAGCAGAATGCGGCAACCGACGACAGCGGAACGAAGGCACCGATCGCCTCACCCGGGCGGAGGCCGACGGCATCGATTGTGGATCGAGCCGCATACCTGATGGCGTCCTCGGATTGCACCACGCACTTCGGCCGGCCGGTCGAACCCGAGGTCATCGCGATCGCATCACCTCCGTTCCATCGGGCGACGGAGGCGAACGGTGCATTCGATGCCCGCACGCGATAAGGGCCGAAGACGGGCTTCTCCACGGGAAATCGGTCGTCGGGCACACCCCAACGACGCAGGGTCTCGGACGTTCCCACGACGACGTCCGGTCGAATGTCCTCGAGTGCCAGCGCGAACTCCGACTCCGTTGCATGCGGGCTGACCACCGCAACCACACCGCCGGCGAGACCGACTGCGAGCGCAGCCGCGACGGTGCCCCAGGTGTTGTCCGCCTGAATCACCACGGTCGGCGGGCTGGGGTCGATACCGCCGAACACGTCGGCGAGGGATGTCGCCGCCTCGACCACGGTCCGGATCGTGTGACTGCCGTCCTCGTCGACGACTGCGACGGCATCGGGGGTCTGTTCGGCGCGGATGACCATCTCGCGAGCAAGCCGTTTCACTGGTGTGACTCTTTCCTGGTACGTGATGCGCTCATGTCGAGAACTGCACGGCCGGTGACGGATCCATCCCGCAACCGGTCCTATGCCGAGATCGCATCGGTGAAGGGGAAGGTGGTGATTTCAGCGCGCAGCAGGCCGTCCTGCGCAAGTGCGACAACGGCTTCCAAATCGGCACGCGTACCCCAGAACGGCGCATCCACTGTCCATCCCGCGGCCAGACCGACGTCCTTCCCGGCTGTCAGTCGACCGCCGGCACTTCCTACCACCACGAGTGACCCACCTGAACGAAGCAAGTCGGCCGCAGGCGCGGTCGTGGTCGGCGCGCCGACGAAGTCGAGGACGAGATCCGCACCGTTCGGTGATTCGACCCGTTGCGCCGCAGCGGAAACGGAATCGTAGAACTTGTGCGCTCCTGAGGACTCGGCCAGGGCACCGGCCTCGGCCTTGGAATCGATCGCGATGATGTGCGGCACGCGCATGGTGCGCAGGATCTGCAGGGCAAGGTGGCCGAGACCGCCGACTCCGATCACGACCACGTTGCTTCGGTCGTCGATCACGGCGGAGTTGGTGCGAATGGCGTGATACGCGGTCAGTGCCGCGTCCGCCAAAGGCGCGGCACCGAGAGGATCGAGATCACCGATCGGAACCAGTACGCGCTCGGACGGCACCAGCATCAGCTCCGCGATGCCGCCCGGGTACCCCAGACCGTTTCCGATGGGGGCCAGCCGACCGTCGGGACGCCGAGCGAGGCTGCGACAGTAGTTCTCTCTGCCCCGCAGGCAGTTCGGGCACGTTCCGCAGCTCCAGATTCCGTGTACGACAACGGCGCGACCGATCCACGAAGGGTCTGCCGACGGTCCCGCCGAGACGACCGTTCCGGCCACTTCGTGCCCCAGAGTCAGCGGCAGGTCGTAGTCGAAAGTCTCTGCGCTCGAGCTCATCACGTGCAGATCGGATCCGCACAATCCGGCGGCATCCACCCGAAGCAGAAGTTCGTGGCCGGTCGGCACCGGGTTCGGCACCTCCCGGAACTCCGGTGCGCTCCCCCACTCGCGGACCTGCACGGCCAACATCAGCGAGCAGTCCATCCGCCGTCGACCACCAAGGTCTGACCGGTCATGTAGGAGCTGGCGTCCGAGGCCAGAAACAGCACGGCACCGTCGATCTCGCCGTCGACGCCGCCGCGTCCGAGCATGGTGTTTCGCCGCACCCACCCTGCGGACTTGTCGTTGGTGAACAGGCCATCGGTCATCTCGGTATCGAACCACCCCGGCACCACGGCGTTGACGCGAACGCCTCGACGACCCCACTGACCGGCGAGTTCACGGGTGAGGCCGAGCGTGCCGGCTTTCGACGCCGCATAACTTGCACCCCCGATGGGAGCCGTGGACACCAGGCCGATCACCGAGGAGATGTTGATGATCGAGGTCGCGGTACCGCTCGGAATCTTGCTCACCGCGTACGTGGCCAGATGGAAACCGGCGACGAGGTTGACGTCGAGGATGGACTGGAAACCGTCCAATGTCTCGTCCTCGGCGTTGGGAGGGCCGGGCTTTCCGGCATTGTTGATCAAGACATCGAGCCGGCCGGATTCTTCGAAGCAACGGTCGACGAGAGCCTTTCGGTCTCCGTCGTCGGTGACGTCGCACCGAACGGGCACGATGGCCGGGATCTCGGCCGACAACGCTTCGAGGCGGTCGAGCCGTCGCGCGGCGGCGTACACCGTGGCTCCTGCCGCGGCTAGAGCCCGGGCGAAACCGAGGCCGAGCCCCGACGAGGCACCGGTGACCACAGCGACGCGACCGGTCAGCGAGAACATGTCCTGGGTCATGTGTCCACTTCCAAACTGATTGTCGGACAATACGAGTGATCGGTCAGTAGACGGAGGTTCGGCCGCCGTCGACCGGGATGATCGCGCCCGTCGTGTACCCGGCGTCGTCCGAGGCGAGATGGGTGATCAATCCGGCGAGCTCGTCGGGCCGCCCCAGCCGCCCGGCCGGGAGCCGATCGACAATCTTGCCGATGAACTCCTCGTCCCAGTTCTCCGACATGTCGGTGGCGAAACCGCCGGGCATCACACAGTTGACGCGCACGGTGGGCGCGTATTCCTGGGCGAACGCGCGGGTCAGCGCATTGAGCCCGTTCTTGGCTGCTGCATACATCGCCTCGGGTGGGCTTGGTCGCTCGGCACCGATGCTCGAAATATTGATGATGGATCCACCTCCCGCAGCCGCCATCCGGTTCCCGGCCACGGCCATCAACCGGAACGGACCCTTGAGATTGACCTCGATCGTCTTGTCCCACAGTCCTTCGGTAACCGACACGAGGTTCTCGGCCAGCGGCGCGATCCCGGCGTTGTTGACGACGATGTCCAGGCCACCGAATCGCGTGATGATGTCGTCGACGGCCGGTTCGATGCTGTCCCAGTGCCCCACGTGCAGCGCGTACGGATGTGCGCTGCCCGGGCCCGAGTCGCCCAGGCTCGCGACTGCACTCTCGCAGGCGTCTAGCTTGCGGCTCGACACGATGACCGTCGCGCCTGCGTCCTTCAGTCCGCGCGCGATCGCCAGACCGAGGCCACGGCTCGCTCCTGTCACCAAGGCGACCTTGCCGCTCAATTTCGGTGTGCTCATGAGTACCTCTTCACCTCGAGTCGGGCGATGGTCCGCAAATGGACTTCGTTGGGGCCGTCGGCAATCTGCAGAGCTCGGGTGATGGCATACAGCCGAGCGAGAATGGTGTCGTTGCTGACTCCGGCCGCGCCGTAGGTCTGCACCGCTCGGTCGACGACCTTGTGGGCCACCTCCATCGCTGCCACTTTGATGGCAGCCACTTCCGAACGGGCCGAGGCATTTCCGGCGGTATCCATCAACCAGGCCGACTTCAACACCAACAACCGGATCTGGTCGATCTCCATGCGGCTGCGGGCAATCCACTCACGCACCACACCTTGATCGGACAACGGTCCGCCGAATGCCTGCCGAACGAGCGAGCGCCGACACATCATTTCAAGAGCGCGCTCGGCCATGCCGATTGCCCGCATGGCGTAGTGCATGCGGCCGGGGCCGAGTCGCCCCTGTGCGATGGCGAATCCGTCACCCTCCTCGCCCAGCATGTTGGCAGCGGGCACGCGCACGTCGGTGAACTGAACTTCGCCGTGCCCAAGACGATCCTGGAACCCGAACATGGGTAGGTCGCGCACTACCTCTACGCCGGGGGCGTCGGCCGGAACCAGAATCATGCTCTGCCGGCGGTAGGTGGAACTGTCCGGATCCGACTTCCCCATGAAGATCATGAGCTTGCAGTCGGGATCGAGAACGCCGGAGGTGTACCACTTTCGGCCGTTGACGACGTACTCGTCCCCGTCGCGAGTGATGGTCGAGGTGATGTTGGTGGCGTCCGAGCTGGCGACATCGGGTTCGGTCATGGCGAACGCAGAGCGAATGGAGCAGTCCAACAGCGGCTTCAGCCACTGCTCCTTCTGCGCCTCCGTGCCGTACATGGCCAGAATTTCCATGTTGCCGGTATCGGGTGCGGAGCAGTTGATCGCCTCGTTCCCGATGATGGAACGGCCCACGATCTCGGCGAGCGGCGCATATTCGAGATTGGTCAGCCCGGCACCGAGGTCGTCGTGGGTCATGAACAGGTTCCACAGCCCCAGATCGCGAGCGCGTGCCTGCAGATCCCGCATGATCTGCGGTTGCTCGTGCGGATTGTCGTTCGCGGCGATCTGAGCGTCGTAGACACTCTCGGCCGGGTAGACGTGATCGTTCATGAATGTCTCGAGCGTGGCCGACAATTCGGCCGTCCGCTGTGAGTAGGAAAAGTCCACTTCCGTGTGCTCCTGTCGAGTGATGGTGCGTCAGCGCGCGAGCAATGCGGTGCCGGTGTCGATCAACCTGCGGATGGTCGCGGGCAGCTTTTCCTGATCCGGGTCGATGTGCCGCCCCTCGCGGTGCCGACGCAGGTTGTGGCCCATGATCGCCGCCATCTTCAGCCGTCCCAGGGCGTCGAACCATGTCATGTCCGGCAGCGCCGGACCGCTTCCGGTATAGCAGGCGATCAGTTCGTCGGTACTGGGCAGACCGGGCACGTCGCGGCCGACACCGGGAAAATTGGTGCCGTCGGCGAAGACGAGAAACCATCCCAATTCGACGCGTGGATCACCTGCGCTCCAGATCTCCCAGTCGATCAGAGCCGCCGGCTCGAGACCGTCGGAAATGATGTTTCCCAACCGATAGTCCCCGTGGACGAGTGTGGGTGTGATCGCGGTCGGAATGTCTCGGCGGAGCAGTCGAACCAGCTCGTCGGCACCCTCGACGAGTTCCACCGGAACCGCAGCGAGCGTCTTGGACCATCGGTCCAATTCGTCTGCCGGCGAGAGAGTGTCGCCCGTATCGGGAATGCGCTCGAGCGGCACGGCATGCAATGCCGGCAGCACCTCTGCGGCTCGCCGCATGCGAGCGGCAGCGATGCTCGATTCCACCTCGGGGTCGTCCAGGACCGGTTCGAGTGATTCACCGACGACGAGTTCCATCGCGAACCACGCCGGCTCCTGCTCATCGACCGCCACGATTGCCGGTACCGGCACGTCTGTGTCGGCGAGCGCACGCAGAATGGATGCCTGCCGGAGCATGTCGTGCCGCCCGACCGAACGCTGACCCTCCGGGACGGCCTTGACGACGAAGTCGCCGTCGGACGTTCCCACTCGATACGTCAATCCGGAATGGCCGCCGAGGAGCGGTTCGAATGTACTGACGGTGACGCCCAGCTCGGCATGCAGCGCGGCGGTCACACGAGTGCGCAGTGAGGATTCGGTCACGGTCGTGGCTCTCTCGGCAGACCGAGCACACGCTCGGCGATGATGTTGTGCTGAATCTCGTCGGTACCGCCGGCAATTCGATATCCCGGGGCCCCGAGTAGGTGCTCGGACCACGCGAACGTGCCCCACCCTCCCGAGTCGGACGTCAGTTCACGCCCGAGCAGCAAGCGCGCGACTTCGGAGGTCCTGGCCATCGTGTCGGTGGCCAGGAGCTTTCCCAACGATGCTTCCGGACCTGGATCGTTGCCGGCGATGACGGCACCGGCCACTCTCATGTTGCCGATTCGCTGCACGAAACTACGTGTCACCAGATCGGCCACGGCGTCGCGCTCGATCTCGGTCAGCTCGCGGCCGAGGTTCTGGGCAAGGGCCACAGCGCGATCCGCGTTCGCCAGGCCGAGGTTTCCGCCGTCGAGACGTTCGGCCGCGAGCACTGTCAGTGCGACCTGCCAGCCCTTGCCGACCGGACCCAGCCGGTAGTCGTCGCTCAGGTGCACGCCGTCGAGATACACCTCGTTGAACGAGCTTCCCCCTGTCATCTGACGAATGGGGCGTACGTCCACCCCCGGCGCGTCCATCGGGATCAGGAACATGGTCAGACCGGCGTGCTTGGCGACGGTGGAGTCGCTGCGGCACAGAGCGACTCCGTAGTCCGCGACCCGCGCCCCCGACGTCCACACCTTGTGCCCGTCGATCGTCCATGAGCCGTCGTCGGCCTGCGCCGCTCGTGTCCGTACCGCCGCGAGGTCGGAACCGGCCTCGGTTTCGGAGAACAACTGACATGCAATGACGTCGGCACGAAGCATCGCGCGGACGAACCTCGTCCGCTGCGGTTCGGTGCCCCACTGCGCGATGGTGGGTGCCACCAACTGCTGAGTGACAGAGAACATCTCGGTCCTCTTCGGCACGTCGAACATGTCCTCGACGCGTTTGAATGCCAGTACGTACGACAGTGGCAGATCGCGACCGCCGTACTCGATCGGTGAGTTCAACGCGCCCCACCCGGCATCGAACTTCGACTGCTCGTACGCAGCGATTTCGTCGGTGTGCGCCTGCTCTTCCTCCGCGGTCCAGTTCTCGAACACGGCTACCGTGTCGGGACCGACGCCCCAGATGGAGTCTGTTCGCGGTGCTGCAACGGTTTTCAACCACTCCGTTGCCTGGTCGGTGAATTCACCGATGCCCAAAATCGTTCCTTGTGTCACTGTATTGCCTCGGGTTCGTGTCGTGTCAGACTGTCAGCACGGTGCAGGCGCTGATGCCCGGTGCGCCGTACACGTGGGTGAAGCCCACTCGCGGATTGCCGGGCACCTGGCGTTCGCCGGCCTCGTCACGTAACTGAGTGACGATCTCGTGCACCTGGCGGAGACCGGAGGCCCCGATGGGTTCTCCGTTCGCGATGCATCCACCGTCGGTGTTGATCGGCAGTCGCCCACCGATGTCGGTTTCCCCCGCCGCGATCAGGACTTCCTGCTCGCCGGGCTCACAGAACCCACATTCGGCCATGTGCATGATTTCGGCACCGCTCTCGGTGTCCTGAAGCTGCGCGACGTCTACGTCCTGCGGGGTGATACCGGCCTGCTCGAAGGCTGCGCGTGCAGCGTCGGCGCTCACACTCGTCGGCTCGCCCTCACCTTGGATGGACGGACTGAACACCTCGAAGGATCCGAACCGGCGGGTCCGGTGGGTGATGGCGGCGAGCTTGATCGGACGACCACCCGCACGCTCGACGTATTCCTCGCTGGCAACGACGATCGCTGCTGCCCCCTCACCCGGCGAGCAGAACATGTAACGGGTGAGCGGATCGTTGACCATGTCGGCTTCGGCGATGGTCGTGGCATCCATTGCTTCCCGACGCCAGGCATTGGGGTTCAGAACTCCGTTGCGGTAGGCCTTTTCGGCGACCAGGGCCAGCGTCCGACTCGAGATGTCGTGTCGCCGCATGTACCGGGAGATCTTGGCACCGAAGAACTGAGTGGTCACCATCAAGCCGGCCTCGCCGTAGCCGTCGGGTAGTCCCCATTCGGCCGGTCGTGGATCGAAAGCGCCGCGCGGATGTTTGTCGAAACCCACCGCCAAGGCGACGTCCGCGGAGCCCGAACGCACCGCGTTGACGGCCGAGAACAACGCGCTTCCGCCTGTTGCGCAACCGTTCTTGACGTTGGTGAACGGGATACCGGTGAACCCGAGTTCGGCGACGAGAGTATCGGCGAGACCCGAGCCGTCGCTACCACCGAACGCGACCTGCACATCCGGCCAGGCCAGACCGGCATCGCGCAACGCGCTGCCGATCGCGGTGACGGCCATCTGACGACCGGACACTCCTGGCTGGCGTCCGAATTTGGACAGACCGGCACCGATGATCGAGACATTCTGTGTCACTGCGTCATTCCTGTCGATTCCGGTCGCGGACCGAGTGTGTCGACCGCGAATCGGGGCACCGGCACGGTGGACGTCAGACGCACCGGTGCCCCATCCAGTTCGTCGAAGCTCTCACAGTCGATGATCGCTTCGATCTTGATGCCCTCGGGCAGTTCCACGTAGCCGACTGCGAAGGGCACGAACCCTCCGACCGGTGGCACGTATGGAGGAGACTTGGGCGCGAAACGCTGAATCGTGTAGGCCCACAGGTTGCCTCGCGTACTCAGGGTGATGTTCTCCGCAGTGGGTGTGGCACACCTGCTGCACATCTCACTCGCGGGGAAAGCCACGGTACTGCACACCGTGCACTTGCTGCCCTCGAGTGCGACGGCCGTTGCCTGCTCCATTGATGCTGCCTTTCGGGCTGTTCGGTCAGAACGCGGACGTGGTGCGGATCAGCGCCCGACCCACTTGGGCTCACGCTTCTCGAGGAATGCGGTGACGCCCTCCTTGCCGTCCTCGGACTGGAGCGCATTGCCGACTGCGAGATGCTCCATGACCATGAGCGACTGGATGTCTGCATCCAGACCGCGGTCGATGCACATCTTGGTCAGCTTCATCATGAACGGGCTCTTGTCAGTGAGGTTCCCGATGAACTCGTCGACGGTCTTGTCGAGGTCCTCGGCCGGCGCGGACGCATTGATCAGGTCGAAGTCGACCGCCTCGGTGCCCGAGAGCAGCTTGCCGGTCAGCATGAGTTCCTTGGTCTTCCGGATACCGATCATGCGGGGCAGGCGGTAGATCGGGCCGGCACCACCGAACAATGCACGGCGGATGTGGAAGTCGCCGATTCTTGCGTCGTCCGCCGCGATAGCGAAGTCGCACGAGATCATCAGTTCGAATCCACCGGCGGTGACGTAACCCTCGAGCACCGCAACGGAGGGAGTGTTCATGGAGTACAGACGATCGCACACCTTCGCCGACAGGACGGCGACGTCCATTGCGGTAGTAGTGCCGATGAAGTCCGACAGCAATTCGTCGAGGTCGAAGCCCGAGCAGAAGGTGTT
This sequence comes from Rhodococcus sp. EPR-147, assembly GCF_001647185.1. Classification (NCBI taxonomy): domain Bacteria; kingdom Bacillati; phylum Actinomycetota; class Actinomycetes; order Mycobacteriales; family Nocardiaceae; genus Rhodococcus; species Rhodococcus sp. EPR-147. The sequence goes on along the minus strand of NZ_LVCU01000069.1, from coordinate 21,225 downwards.
GTTGACTCCGCGGAGCACGAGAACCTTGAGGTTCGGATCGTTGTCCACCTCGACGATGATCTCGTCCAGACGATGCAGCAGCTCTACTGTGACAGCGTTCTTCTTGTGCGGGCGGTTGAGCCAGACGCGAGCGACGTCGCCGTCCTTCTCCAACAGAATGTGGTCGGTGTCGATCATGTGACAGCCTTTCGAGAGTGTGCAATTTGAACTGGATTCACTTCAGTATTGATCATCGAGGCGATGGCGTCAATAGCCGATCCCCGGCGACCGCAGCAATCGGTCTACACGGCAAGGAAATCGGCGATCCGCGCCCGATGTGCCCGCGAATCCCCCTGCAGCGCTTCGTTTCCCAGAACTCGGCGGAAGTAACTGTGTGCAGCGTGCTCCCACGTGAACCCCACTCCCCCGTGCAGTTGCACGGCCTCGTAGGCCACGTGCACCGCGGCGTCGCCACACACAGCACCCGCGACGGCAATCGCCAGACGGGCCTCGTCGGGATCCTCGTCGTGCACCGCAGCGGCATACCGGGCGGCCGATCTGGCCCGCTCGAGTTCGATCAACATGTCTGCCAACCGGTGTTTGATCGCCTGGAACGAACCGATGGGACGGCCGAACTGATGACGCGTCTCGACGTGATCGAGAGTCATCTGCAGTAGGGCGTCGGCGATACCGGTGTTCTCGCACGCGAGCGCCAGAGTCGCCACGTCCTGTATCCGCGCGATTGCGTCGCCGGCCTTCTCGGCCGGCACCAGAAGCGTCGCCGGGGCGCGGTCGAACGAAACGTCCGCTTGTCGCCTTGTGGAGTCGACGACGCGTCGATCATGCAGCGCGGAAAAGCTTTTCGCAGACACGCCGAAGAGTGCGACGCCGTCCGGGCATCGGGCACTGACGACCACGAGATCGGCTGCTCCACCTCCGACGACGAACCGCACCTGTCCGCTCAGGACCCACCCGTCGTCGGTCCGGTCGGCATCGACGTCGTCGGACTCGGCGGTCAGTGCGCTCACTGCGGCAACCGTGGTGCCGCCGAGAACTCCCTCGAGCAGGTTTGAGTTACCCGCCTCCATCATGGCGCGAACGCCGACGGCCGCATGCTGATAGACGGGTTCGACAACCAGAGCGCGACCACATTCCTCCAGAACGATGCCGAGCTCGACCATGCCGTAGCCGAGTCCACCCGACTCCTCCGGAACAGCCATGGCGGTTACGGACATGTCGTCGACCAGGCGTTTCCACAGTTCGACCGAGTAGCCAGGGGCAGAGTCCGCAGCGGCGCGCACCTGCTCGATCGTCGAGTACTTGGCGAGCACGCCACGGATGGTCTCGCGTATCTCGGCCTGCTCGCTGCCGGGCGTCAGCGCCGGCGGCTCCGAACGAGGCCAGGGGACTTGTGCGTCGCGGTGAGATGAGGTCATGTCGCTCCACTCGAGTTGAATTCAATTCTTGTGCGAACTCTAACGGGTGAAACGCTCGACAAACAGGGTTTGCCTGAACTAAGTTCAATTCATGCCATTGGAGATTGTGGAGTATTACGCCACCCTGGACGCCGGGCACCTGGACGAGGCGGTTGCGATGCTCGCCGAGGACGTCGCCTTCTCGATGATCCTGCCGGGCGGGGCCAATCGAAAGACCGGACGGGCCGCCATGCTCGAATACCTGGCGGGTCGGCCTCCCGTCGACCGAAAGCACCGAGTTCTCCGATCGTCCGTCGACCACGACCTGCAATTCGTACACGGCGCGGTGACCGAGGGCGATCGGACCACGGGCTATTTCGTCGGGGTCATGCACATGCGCTCGGACGGCCTGATCGACCGGTACCAGGTCTCGTTCGATGCCGAATTCGCCCTCCTCGATACCGATGAAGGATCGTCGATGAACTCGAACATGCAACCGACGCCGACTCTCCAGCGCTGGTTCGAGTACATGGATTCCGACGACCCGGATCGGGTCCTGACCATGATCTCGGCGGACTTCCGTATGTCCGTGCAGTTTTCCAAGGGACACGGCGAGGCAGCCGAGTTCGTGGGCGACCGCGACGGGCTCGTCGCCTACCTCCAGCAACGCGAGAAGAGCACCCTGATTCATCATCTCGATCGCGGCGCGTCGGTCGACGGCACCGAGATGGTGCTGGGACGGACCACCCGCGACGGAGCCTTCGAGGCGTCGTTCAACGCCTCGGCCCAACTCGACGACAACGGGCACGTCCGACGGTTGCTCATCGCCCGCACGCCGGAATTGGCGTTCGACTAGGAGCCGATCGGCTCGCGAAACAGAGAAGAAAAGAGCGAGATGCCTGAGCAAGCACTGATTTTCGAGGCCATTCGTACCCCGAGAGGCAAGGGGCGCAACGGATCGCTGCACGGCACCAAGCCGGTGGACCTCGTCGCGGGGTTGATCACCGAGCTCCGGGCTCGATTCCCCGATATGGATCCATCCGACATCGACGACGTCATCCTCGGCGTCGTCTCTCCTGTCGGAGAACAGGGCGCGGTCATCTCGCGCGCAGCCGCATTGGTGGCGGGCCTCCCGGAATCGGTCCCCGGCACCCAGATCAATCGTTTTTGCGCGTCCGGGCTCGAAGCGACCAACCTGGCCGCCCAGAAGATCGCGTCCGGCTGGGACGATCTGGTGATCGCCGGCGGCGTCGAGTCGATGTCTCGGGTACCGATGGGCAGCGACGGCGGTGCCCTGTTCACCGACCCGGCCACCGCATACGACCTCTACATCGTTCCGCAGGGAATCGGTGCCGACCTGATCGCTACGGTCGAGGGTTTCTCTCGTCACGACGTCGACACCTACGCGGCGGAGTCCCAACGACGCGCCGAGGCCGCCTGGAGTGCAGGCTATTTCAAGAAGTCCGTCGTTCCGGTCGAGGACTTCAACGGCGTCACCCTGCTCGACCACGACGAGCACCGGCGCCCGGGAACCACCACCGGCAGCCTGGGCACATTGAAGCCGGCCTTCGCCGCGCTGGGCAAAGCCGCGGGTTTCGACGACGTAGCGCTGCAGAAGTACGTCGATGTCGAACGCATCGATCATGTTCACACCGGCGGTAATTCGTCGGGGATCGTCGATGGTGCCGCCCTGGTTCTCATCGGTAGCGACGCGGCCGGAGCACGCGCAGGCCTGGTTCCCCGTGGCCGCATCGTGGCCACCGCTCAGGTCGGCAGCGAACCGACGATCATGCTCACCGGTCCGACCCCGGCCACGGTGGCCGTGTTGAAGCGAGCGGGCCTGACCGTGGACGACATCGACGTGTTCGAGCTGAACGAGGCATTCGCCTCCGTGGTGCTCAAGTGGATGAAGGACCTCGACATCCCGCACGAGAAGACCAACGTCAACGGCGGAGCGATTGCGATGGGCCACCCGCTCGGGGCCACCGGCGCAATTCTGGTGGGCACCGTGCTTGACGAACTGGAACGAACCGGTGGCCGCTACGGCCTGATCACCCTGTGCATCGGCGGCGGCATGGGTGTTGCCACCGTCATCGAACGCCTCTGAACTGCCCATCGTCGACACAGAGAAATACGAGAAAACATGAGCGAGAACATGATCGGATGGGAACGCGGTTCCGACGGCATCGTCGTACTCACGATGGACGACGCAGGCAAGAGCGCGAACACGATGAACGATACGTACATCGCGTCGATGGCCGCCACTGTCGAGCGGCTCGAAGCCGAGAAGGACGACATCACCGGTGTCGTGATCACCTCGGCCAAGAAGTCGTTCTTCGCGGGCGGCGATCTGGGCGACATGACGGCCGACCCCGGCGATGCAGACAAGCGCGACGTCGCACGTGCCTTGACCGAACGGATCGACGGGATCAAGGGCGTTCTGCGACGGCTCGAGACTCTCGGTCGCCCCGTGGTGGCCGCGATCAACGGCGCAGCTCTCGGCGGCGGCTTCGAGATTGCGTTGCACACCCATCACCGCATCGCAGCGGACCTGCCGGGCACCCGAATCGGTCTCCCCGAGGCCACGCTCGGATTGTTGCCCGGGGGCGGCGGGATCGTCAGAACGATCCGGCTGATGGGAATCGATGCCGCCCTGGCGAAGGTATTGACGAAAGGCCAGCAGCACTCGGTGGCCGACGCGACGAAGCTCGGGCTGATCGACGCCACCGTTGCCGGTGTGGACGAGTTGATTCCGGCGGCGAAGGCGTGGATCGCCGAGAACCCGTCGGCTGTGCAGCCGTGGGACGTCAAGGGTTTCGAGATTCCCGGTGGTGGACCGACCGATCCTGCCGTTGCTCAGAATCTGCTGGCCGCAACGGCATTGCTGCGTAAGCAGCTCAAGGGCGCACCCGCCCCGGCACCGAGGGCGATACTCGCCGCCGCAGCGGAGTGCGCGTCGGTCGACGTAGACACCGCGGATCGCATCGAGACCCGCTACTTCGTCTCTCTGATGACCGATCGAGTCGCACAGAACATGATTCGTGCGTTCTTCTTCGACATGCAGACCATCCGACGCGGCACGTCACGCCCGGCCGGCCACGACACGTTCACCGCCCGTACCGTAGCGGTCGTCGGGGCAGGAATGATGGGTGCCGCCATCGCCTACGTGTGCGCCAGGGCCGGTATCGAGGTCGTACTGAAAGACCTCGACCAGGCCGCTGCTGACCGCGGAAAACTCTACGCCGAGAAGCTCGAAGCGAAAGCCCTCGAGCGGGGGTCGACGACGGCCGAGAGGTCGGCGGCACTGCTCGACCGGATCCGGCCGACCGCGGACGCGGCCGACTGCGCCGCAGCCGATCTCGTGATCGAAGCGGCATTCGAATCCGTGGACGTCAAAAATCGGGTGTTCGGGGAGCTCGACGGTATCGTTCCCGCCGATATCGTCCTCGGCTCCAACACCTCCCAGCTTCCCATTTCGATCTTGGCCGACGGCGTCGTCCGACCCGAGAATTTCATCGGAATCCACTTCTTCTCCCCTGCCGACAAGATGCCCCTGGTCGAAATCATCCGTGGCCGAGAGACTTCGGACTCGACAGTGGCCAAGGTCGTCGATTTCGTGTTCCGGATCGGCAAGACCCCCATCGTCGTCAACGACAGTCGTGGGTTCTTCACCTCACGGGTGATCGGCGCGTTCCTCGACGAAGCGATGGCCGCGGTCGGCGAGGGCGTCAACCCGGTATTCATCGAGCAAGCGGGTGCGCAGGCCGGCTACCCCGTCCCACCTCTGCAGTTGATGGACCAAGTGACTTTGTCTCTGTCGCAGAGGATCCGCAAGGAGAACGAACGCGCGCTGGCGAGCGAAGGCAAGCCGCCTCGCCGACACGGCTCGGATGCGGTGATGGACAAGATGGTCGGAGAACTCGATCGTCCCGGGCGTGCCGGCGGCGGCGGTTTCTACAGCTACGACGAATCGGGCACGAGAACCGGGATCTGGCCGGGCGTACGCACGTCTTTCGATTCGGGTTCGACTCGAATTCCTTTCGTGGACATGCAGGAACGGATGCTGTTCGCCGAGGCGATCGAGGCGGTCAAATGCCTCGACGAAGGTGTGTTGACGAGCGTGGCCGATGCGAACATCGGGTCGCTGCTGGGTATCGGATTCCCGTCGTGGACCGGGGGCGTCATCCAGTACATCGATCAATACGACGGCGGGCTGCCCGGCTTCGTCGACCGAGCACGAGAATTGGCCTCGAAGTACGGGGCTCACTTCGAGCCACCCCAGTCTCTGGTGAACAGAGCAACGCGCGGAGAGCGTGTCCATACACTCGCGTCCTGAACGAAGAGAGAATGCTGTGAACGCACTACGTCGATCGGTGATGTCCGTCGCAATTGCCGCAGTGACTCTCGTTGCTGCGGCGTGCGGGCAATCCTCGCAGGAAGCCGAATCCGGACCGGTACAGGGCACATGGGACGACGTTGTGGCCGCGGCCGGTGCCGAAGGGACCGTGCACCTGTACTACAGTCAGCATCCCGCGAACCTCGCGACACTGGAGACCGCTTTCGAGTCGAAGTATCCCGACATCGATCTCGAGTTCACGCGCGGCAGTGACGTCGAGCTCAACCCGCGGGTGGAGACCGAAGCCCGGACCGGTCGTGGAACGGCCGACGTACACATGTCGACCGATCCCGCGTGGATCGCGACTGCGTCCGAATCGGGCACCTACTCGACAACGATAGTCGGGCCGGCCTTCGACGACTCGGCGTACGCTCGGTCGACCAGCGTGCTGAACGATACGTTCTTCCTCACCAGCGCAGCAATATTTGCGCTCGGGTGGAACACCGATGCAGTTCCTGCCGGGCTTTCCTCCCCGCAGGACCTGTTGGATCCGGCGTTGAAAGGCCGGATCGGCGTCGTGAATCCTGCCGGGTTCGCCGCCGTTGTCGACGAGTACCGATTCTTCGACGAGAACTGGACCGGTGGCGGTTTCCTGGACAAGCTCGCTGCGCAGGAACCTCGGGTCTACCCGGGCGCGCTGGCCGTCGCTCAGGCATTGAGCTCCGGTGAGATCGCCGCATCGCCGATGGTGCCGCCACTGGTCCGGGAGAAGGACGCAGGCGCACCCGTCGAGTGGACACTTCCCGATCCGGCGTGGGGTGCGCCGTACTACTCCCACGTGTTGTCCTCGGCTCCGCATCCCAATGCCGCACAAGTGCTGGCCGACTTCATGGTGTCGGCCGACGGGCAGCGCGCTCTGTCGAAAGGCTACGGCAGCGCCTTGCCCGACATCGAGAACTCGGTCGCGTCGGCCCAGAACATCCCGCTGCCCGATACGGATTCACTGACGCCCGAGAAGGTCTCGCAGTTCCAACAGGAGTGGGAAAGCAAGTTCAACTGAAATCTCGGACTCGAAGGAAGCCCAGCGCGACCATGAACAGCCGAACCCTCTGCCTCACCTCATTTCCGAGCGGAAAACTCACGACCGAACAGCTGGAGCTGACGGACATCCCGCTCGCCCCACTGCTCGATGGCGAAGTGCTGGTACGAAATACGTGGCTCTCGATAGATCCGTCGATTCGTCTGCGATTGGGTGAATCGGCACCGTCCGGATATCTCCCACCGCTCCGGATCGGAGACGCGCTGGTGGGGTTGGCACTCGGCATCGTCGTCGAGTCACGGCACGACAATTTTCGGCCCGGAGATTTGGTGTCACACATGCACGGCTACCGCGACTTCGCAGTGGTCTCCGCCGCGGCCGGCGGGCTGGGCGGCGCGGGCACGCTCACCAGAATCGACGCCCTCGACTGGCCACAACAGTGGTTTCTCGGCCCGCTGGGCAGTTCCGGCCTCACGGCCTATGTCGGCCTCTTCGAGGTCATGGACCTTCGACCGTCCGACACCGTCTGGATCTCCGCCGCGGCAGGAGCAGTCGGCAGTATCGCTACCCAACTCGCCGCCCATCACGGGTGCACGGTGATCGCGTCCGCAGGCAGCCGACGCAAGGCCGATCACCTGGTCGATACCCTCGGAGCCTCCCGCTCGTTCGATTACCACGACGGTGACATGGACAGCCTGCTCGCGCGGGCTGCCCCGGACGGGATCGACGCATACTTCGACAACGTAGGCGGTTCTCACTTCACCGCCGCCCTCGACGCGCTCCGACCCCAAGGACGGGTCGCGATGTGCGGCGCAATTTCCACCTACGAGTCATCGAACACGTTGCCGTCGAACCTGTTTCAGATCACCGCCAAGAGCTTGTGGGTACGAGGGTTTCGAGCCGGCTCGTTCGGCCATCTCTACGACACGATGCGATCCACTGTCGGAAGCCGACTGACCGACGGAACCATGATCTACGAGGAATCGATCTACGACGGCCTCGAGCACGCCTCCGCCGCACTGGTCGATCTACTCAACGGACGAACCAGCGGAAAGACGCTGTGCCGACTGTGAACCTCTGACGCACCGGTTCAGAGCGGTCCGGCGTTCGACTGCACGACGCGCGGCGGCGTCCATCGCTCGCTCAGGGCATCCTCGGCCGGTTGATAGATCCTCAGGACCAGGAAGAACGGATGCTGGGGCGCCGGAAGCCAGGCGTGGTCGGGACGGTCGGTCGTGAGCGGCGATGCGCTCACTGTGATCGTCGACGGTCCCGATGCTCCGTCGCCTCCATTGACCGCTGATCCCACCGAATGCTTCTTCCCGGGTGCGTCGTACAACCAGCCGGTCTTTGCGTCGTAGAGTGTGATGCTCCAAAAGGCCTGTGCCGGAGGTAAAGCGAAAAATTCGATGCGGTATTCATCTCCGCCTTCGCACGACAGTCGTTGTCCATCGTGGTCGACGTAGGTGTTGTACGAGCAGTTCTCCTCGACAACGTTCGCGCCGAGACCGACGTAGTTCATGACCGCACGTGCAAAGAAGTTGTGCCCGTGTGCACCCTTGCCGAGCACCCGCGTCCAGCCGGTTTCGGTACGACGCCCCAGCAGCGATCGAGAGCGGGACAACATCGTCATCGCTGAATCGAAACCCTGTTCCAGGCCTTTCTGTGTGTCCTCATCGAGGTCGTGCACGGAAAAGGTGCCCGTACCCACCCCGAGCTGAAGAAATTGGTGTACGTGGGCTATGTCGGTGAACGGCACTCCGTTCACCGACAGCGACACATCGAGGGCCGTGAAGAACGCCTCCGAGGAGACTTCGACCGCACGAGGATTGACCGCCGGCCACGCGTGTGCCGACGCGGTCGGTGCGTCGATCGTGACCGCATCCTGCAGACCGTGCACGGTCGGCAGGTCCGAATCTCCGAACGCCTGTATCCGCATCAACAACCACATGATCGGTGTGGCGACTCTGAACACCTCCATACCGTCGGGAACCGAACCGGTCCAGTCCGAACACGCCACGAGCAACGCACGCGGCTGTTCGGGGTGCGTACGCCGACTGACATTACTGGCGTTGCTGTAGGCGTCCAAAAAATTCAGCGTGTAGTACCGACTACCGAAATCGGGAAGTACGACGACGATCGGTCCATCCGAAAGGTCCAGCCAGGCATTGGAATACAGCGTATCGACATTGGGGACCCGGAAGGCCTGGAAATCTGCACCGGCAATCGTACGCTCGTGAACCAGAGCGTTGAGCGCCCAAGGCCCGTCGCTGACGGCCGGGGCACACGCGTCGCACATCCCGGCGTACTGATACACCGATGGCAAGCCGTAGACCACGGCGTGCATCGCCAGTGATTGCGCCCAGTGCTGCCGGTCGATGGCCTCCGACGGGTGTACGTCCGCCGCATCGATCGCAGCGATCTGATCGGCCGAACTCGGGTCGTAAGTGCGCATCGGTGAAAAGCCTCGTCTCGTCGAACGATCACACCGCCCTTGGGAAGTGATTGACATCACGTACCTTACCTGGTGAACTGATCTCAGTTCAAACAGGAGGACAACACATGCGACATTCGGTCCGGACGAAACACATCATCGCGATGCTCGTCGCCACATCGACCGTCGCGCTCAGCGCGTGCGGATCGTCGGGCGGAGACACTGCATCGGTGGAGGGAAACTGGGAAGACGTAGTCTCGGCGGCCGAGGAAGAAGGCTCGGTGACGCTCTACTCGAGCCAGAACACCACCATTCTCGACAGTGTCGAAGCCGCATGGAATGCGAAGTATCCCAATATCGCTCTCGAGTACGTGCGAGGTACCGATGCGGACCTCAACCCGCGTGTCGAGGTGGAGAACAAGACAGGAAAGGGGATCGCCGACGTCCACGTCGTCACCGATACAGCGTGGATCGCGTCCGCCGCGGATTCCGGGAGTTACTCACAAGAGCTACGCGGCCCGAGTTTCGACAACCCCGAATACGACCGGGACTCCAGCATCAAGAACAATCGCTTGTTCCTGAACGTCGCGGCCACCTTCGGCATGGGCTGGAACACCGATGCGGTTGCAAACGGCCTGGCCGATCCCCGAGATGTTCTCGACCCCGAATACAAAGGGCGCGTGGGCGTTGTCAGCCCTGTAGGCATCGCATCATACGTCGATCTGTACCGCTTCTACGGCGAGAATTTCGGCGACGACTTTCAAGAACGGCTCGCCGCGCAGGAGCCGAGGATCTACCCCAGCGCCCTCGGCATCGCACAGGCGCTGACATCGGGCGAAGTAGTCGTAGCGCCGATGGTGCAGCCGCTGGTTCAAGAGGTGGCGACCGGTGCACCGGTGAATTGGGCTCTTCAGACCCCATCGTGGGGTACCCCCTTCTACGGTCACGTCACCTCGGTAGCGCCACATCCCAATGCGGCTCAGGTTCTGGCGGACTTCCTCGTCAGCACGGAGGGACAAACTGCGCAGGCCATCGGAGTAGCGACAGCACTGCCCGGTATCGCTGGGGCTACGGCTGACGCACACGATGTCCAAGCCCCCGACCCCGAGCAATTGACCAAGCAGTACGTCGATCAGCAGTCCGCGGAGTGGGAACAGCAGTTCGTCAGGTAGCGACCAGCAGCCGATCAGAATCGAGCGCAGGCCGTGACGGTATCGCACCGTCACGGCCTGCGCTTTTTCCACATCACCGTAATCACGCGGTCCAGATGACGAAACTCAGGGCGATCAGCCCGAGGGTCGGAATCAACAGTGCGATGGCATGGGCACGCAACGGAAACGCCGGCGGCCTCAGCCTTTCGGCACCGGCAGTACGTGCGGCTCTCGTCCGCGCGACCCATCCCGAGATCAGCAGCACCGCCGCGCCGAAGCTGACGAGGACGGCCAGCGCGACCAACACCGGCTGGCGAGTGTGCGCGCTCAGGCGGATGCCGATAACTGCACACACGGCGACCGCCGACTCCGTTCGCGCCCAGGCCAACTCGGTTCTCTCGACTTGCAGACCTCCGTCCCCGAGTGTGCCCCCAGGCCGCCCGGAGGGACGCTCACGACGGCCTCGCCGCATCATCACAGGACGGACCAGAGCACCAGAACTCCGACCGTTGCGAGAATTGCCGCCAGGGGCAGGGCGATACGAGGAGACGGAAGGGCCTCCGAGTTGCGCATGGACTTCTCGGTCCGCGCCCAGCCCCACCAGGCATGTAGTGGAACTCCGATCGATGACGCGATCAGCATCACCGAGGCGACCACACTCGGCGTGGACCCGCCCCCGATGTCGAAGACCTGCAGAGCCACCCCGGCTGCCATCAACGCAAGTGACGTTCGAATCCACGCGAGATAGGTTCGCTCGTTCGCAAGACTGAAGCGTGGATCGGGCTCGACACCAACGGAATACACCGACCGGGGAAATCTGCGACGCGCGCCGTCTTTCACATCGACCTCTCGAACTCCACTGCAATCGCAGCATCGCCGTGTCCAAGTTTTCACGTATTACGACCTTCGATACGTGCTCCAGACTACAGTGGAGGTGAATTCAGTTCATCTCAAGGGGGCCTCCGTTGCTCGACACCGAATCAGAACGTACCGATCTGCGCGACGATGCGTGCGCACTCCAGGTCTGGGGATTCCCCGTGATCTTTGCCCAACGCCTCCGGCTGCGGTTCACCGATCCGTCGAGTCCACACTCCCAGCGGCCTTCCACGTCCGCCGGTGCCCCACTGAATTGTCTGGGCCACCAACGTGAACTCTCGAATCCCACGCTGACGGCCGGTGTCGCCCCGAATGTCGACACGCTCTACTCGTTGGCGTTCGTCGACCTGGCCTCCGGCACCTTCGAGCTACGCCTACCGGACTTCGGAACCCGTTACTACAGCGTGCAGATCGGCGAGGCGGACTCGTCCACCAATATGGTTGTCGGACAGAGGACTCACGGGTCTCGAATCCCTCAGATCACCTTGTTTCGACCGACATCCGCGCCGACCGAGGTTGCGGACGGATGGATCGCCTGTCGGTCGAGATTCGTGATGATCGCCATCCGAATTCTCGTCGATCCATCCCGGGGCGGAGACATGAACACGGTGAACGAGCTACAGAACCACATCGTTCTGTCCGGCCCGCCTACACCGCCGGCTGCGCGTGCCGACCTCGCCCTGAGCAACGTCGACCGTTCCGACGAACTGCGGCGTCCCGTCGAATTCCTCGCTGCCCTCGATCAAGCGATCGGCAACCTTGCCGATTCGGACGTACCGAGCTGGGTAGGCAAGGCGTACCGCCGTCTCGTCGATGCACTCGACCGCGATGCGCCGGAGCACGACATCGCCAGCGGCCTACAGACCGGTCTCGGAGACATTGCTGCGCAGGTGAAATCGATGGGCCGCATTGTCAACGGCTGGGCAATCAACGACGCGGGGGCGGACTTCGGCGCAGACGATCTCCTACGGGCCGCCGTTGCTTACTCCCAGATCTACATCAACCCGGCAGCCGAGGCTTCTTACCCTGTATGCGAGCAAGACGAGGAGGGCCGTCAGCTCGACGGCTCGAACAACTACACCATCACTTTCGGGGCCGACCAGTTTCCACCCGCGGACTATTTCTGGTCTCTGACCGTCTACCACGCGCAGGGACTGCTCTACGCCAACGAACTCGACCGGTACGCCATCACCGACCGCACACCGGGCCTGAAACACGACAAGGACGGGTCACTGACCATCGCGGTTCGAACGACCCGTCCGTCCGATGAAACCACGCCCAATTGGCTACCTTGCCCGCCTGGCGAATTCAGACTCATGCTCAGAATCTACGGACCCCGGCCGGGCTGCTGGTCTCCCCCACCAGTGAACCGAGAAGAGTGAGCTGGTTCAGCGTGTTCAGCAACAAATCGATATCGGTGGCGACCGGTTACTCCAATTCCCTATGTGCCGAGCACGATTTGCAGGCGTTGATCGTAGCCTCGGGTCTCTCACATCGTCGAGAAACCTCTCTGCATATGAACCCTCAGACCCTCTGGTCCAGTCGTTGCCAGATCCGCGTGAACAACAAACCGATCGCCATGGACAACGTCGAGATGACAACGGCGGACGTCACGCGCGTGGCGGCCGCCGATTCCGCCACGATGAGCAACGACGTGATGAAGGCAAGCAGGCCAAGAAGTGCAAACGCTCTGTCCTGCCAGTGAATCCAGCGGCGAGACCACTTCGAGTCCCCTTTCTCACCCTCGTTACGGGTATCGAGAAACAGCGTGATGAGCAACAGCGGAACGATCTGCATCGTCGTCTCGTAGAGCAGCATGTCGGCTCCCTGTGTCGGTAGTGCGAGGATGAAGCGCCGGCGCTTCGTTGCGCTGCACGACATTCCAAACCGTGCCCCTGGGACATGGTCAAGACCACTGCCGATCCGGCTCCGCTACAGACCCTGTCAGGACTACCGACATGTGATGCCCTCGGACGGCATGGTGCCGTCGACCAGATAATCGGCGACAATGTCCTGAGCGCACGCGTTCTTTCCCAGGACGAAGACACCGTGTCCGCTGCTGTCGACGGTCAGCAGGGTGGAACGCTCACCGAACTTCTCGTCGAGCAACCGACCCCCGGCCAGTGGAGTGACCGGGTCTCGCCGATTCTGCGCAAGAAGGATGTTCGCGGGCCCCTCGCCGTCGATCTGCACCGGCCGCTCGGACGGCGCGGACTTCCAGAAGGCGCACGGCATGATGTTCGCGGCGGCTGCGCCGAACAGTGGATGCGTTGTGCGATCGTCTTCGACTGCCTGCCTGTATGTCGCAACGTCTTTCGTCCATTCGACGTCGTTGCATGTCACCGCCAGAAACACCGACCAATTGTTGTCCATTGCGGGTGCCTCGTTCCCCACGACGGAGTCCCCTGAAGGATCCCCGCCCACGTGGGTGGAGAAGTACTGCCAACTTTCGGCGGCCGCCTCGTACGATAGCGAGTTGTACAGCGTTGCAAAGGTGGACAGGCGGAACAGGCGGCCGTTGATTCCGTCCACTGGAGCCCCGTCGAGTTTCTCGGCGATCCTGAAGTAGGTGTCGCGAACATCCTCTGCCGTTGCACCCAAGCCGTACAGATCATTCTTGGCTGCAACCCATTCGGCGAAGTCCGGAAACGTCTCCTCCATCCCTTGCGCATACCTGCGTAGTCCGTCTCGGTCGAGGTGTGTGTCACCTATGTTGCTGTCCAACACGATTCGATCGGTCGTGTCGGGAAACATCGAGGCATACGCAGCGCCCAGCGCCGAACCGTACGAGTATCCGAGGAAGCTTGCTCGTTCTTCGCCGAGCGCCGAACGGATACGGTCCAGATCGCGTGCCATATTCGCAGTGGTCACGTGACGCAGCGTCCCGTCCCTGTCGTTGGCGGCGCAGCGTTCGGCGACCTCTTTCGACGTCGTCGCCTGTTCAGTGAACGCGGCCTCGTCGACTGCATAGGGAGGAACTGCACCGTAGTACTCGAGGTCCTCGCTGAAGCCGCAACTGACAGGCGCGGAGTGCCCGACACCACGGGTGTCCATTCCGATCAGGTCGTAGCTGTCGAGGACGCCCTTCGGCATCCCCAACGACTCGAGGAACTTCGGTTGGTCCAAACCGGTCCCGCCCGGACCACCTGGATTGAGGAGCAGCACACCTCGTCGTTCATCGGGGTTCTCGGATGGCAGTCGCGAGATCGTGATATCGATCCGGGTACCGTCCGGATTTTCGTAATCGAGCGGCACCGGTACTGTGGCGCATTGCAATCGAGCTGGGCCCTCCTCCGGATTCTCGACGCCGTCGGGACATACGGACCAGCGCAGGGTGGATTCGGGTTGCGATGCCGTGTTCGACGGCGTCGAACTCTGGGCACAACCGGCCACGAGCAGGCCCGTCATCGTGATCGCTATGGTCGTTGAACCGAATCGTTTGTAGCTCAATGCTTTCCCTCCGTAGATGGTGTCAGTTTCCGGCGCCGTCGAGAAGCCAGTGGTAGCGAAGCCGCAGACTGCGCTCGATGCTCCCGACGGCGGCACCGACTCCCAGGGCGATGTTGAGCCACAACGGAAGATCGACCGGGGAGGTGAAACTACCGACGGACTCGACAATCGGCGGAATCTGCGAAATCGGTTCCACCAGTTGAAGTGCGAGCAGAACAAGGCCGATGAGTAGCATGACGACCGAGGTGAAGCCGATCAAGCGACTTGCGTTCGGATGCTTGCCGTCGAGACGCGCGCGACGGCCTTCCGCGGACGCCGGGTCAGGACGCAGCGGCAGCTCGCGTCCGTAATCGGTCACGAAGTGGCACCGTTTCATACCGACGCCGCTCATCGCGACCTCGATAGTGCCGCCTTCGACGACGAAAGTCGCTGGGATCTTCGATTTCGCCACCTGCTTTCCGTCGCGGAAGAGCTCGGCCTTCACGCCACCCGAACCCTGGTTCTGCCAGTGCCTGACATCGACGGCATAGTCGATGACGTAACGGTTTTCCGGGTCCCCCTGCAGGCGAAACAGAGCACGGCCCGGCAGTTGCCACCACTTGAATCCTTGAAGCGTGCGACCATCACCCGGCTCGACCCTTTTTGCGGCGCGTTTCTGTTGCAGCTTTCGGAGCACGACCATCCTCACCTTCGCTCGAGAACGACTAGCACGCTGTACTGTCGATGTCGGTGACAACACGCTAGCACGGCGTGCTAGCACAGTGTGCTGGAATGACGGAAAGGGCGCTGCATGGACGACCAGGATCAAGGTCGGCTGGACTCACGCGCAAAGATTCTCATTGCCGCGTGCACCATGATCAGCGAAGATCCGGCATCGACGTTGAGCGTGCGGTCCGTTGCATCTCGCGCCGGCGTGAGCATGGGTTCACTACGCCACCACTTCCCCACTCAGCGCGCGTTGCGCGCCGCTGTCCTCGACACGATCTACAACGTCGTCGAATACGAGGACGACATCATCAGCGACAAGTCGATCCCTGCTCGCGACAGGCTCGTTCGATGCTTACGGCAGCCTCTGTCCATGGGAGTCGGCGACGAGGCACGGCGGGCCTGGACCAAGTTCTTCGATGCGTTCATCGCTCCCGAACCCACCGACGATATCCGCGCTGCGTATTCATCCTTCGTCAACGAGGGGCAACGCCGAATGGAACGCTGGCTCAACGTCCTCGCCGAGGAAGGGGCTCTCCTGACTGACGACGTCGAAGGATATGCCAGATTTCTGAACACGGTGCTGAACGGACTATCACTGGAACGCGCAGCACCGATCGACGGTCCGATCGTTCAGCGAGAAACGGCAACCCTGTACGCCGCAGTCGATGCCATCCTGAGGAGGCCGCCCTGAGCAGATCGCCACTGCGACAGGGCCGACGGGTCTGATCACTCACGGAGCAGTGCCACCGGCGTCGTCGATGTGGCGATCTGTATCCGCAACAGCATATTTGGGCAGGACTCGGCGCATGATGGAACGTGCCGCAGCGACGACGGTCAACCGGTCGTGTGTCAGTAGGAACGCAAACCGACGGTCGTGATCGAGACCGTCGTCGCCGAGGTCGCGGGCGATGAGGGCTGCGCAGTAGTGGGATCCGACGATCGTGATGGTCCATTCGCCGACGAACCGTTCATCGGGGTGAAGTTCCGCACCACGCACACCTGCTGCGGGTTCGGTGTCCATCCCGACTCCCAAGGCCGCCACGAACGGGTTGACAGCGGCAAGCCTCGCATAGCGGTCGGCCACCGACTGCGTGAACCACGCCGAGTCTTGAAATGCAGCCTGAATGGTGAGTGGATCGGGCATGTGGCGCGCGTGATCTTCGAGTTGCCGGGTCAACGCCAATAGCAACGATTTACTACCCACCTGCGCCGACGAAGTTGTCAGAAGGTCCGACGGAACCGAGGGCACCGCTGTGTCCGCTCGCGCGTGCGCACCTGATTTCACGGACAGGATGGGTCGGGCAGAGATGGCACCCGAGTGCTGCCGGTCTCCGAGGGTCGGAAGCGGCGCGGGACGGCCGAGCATCCAGCCTTGTCCGAAAGCGGCTCCGAGCGCGGTCGCACGACGAAGGTGAGCATCTGTTTCGATGCCTTCCGCTACTATTCGTGCCCCACTCGACTCCACGTACGCAGCGACGGCGAGGACGACGGCAGCCTGCTGCGGCGATGGATCCGACTGCGAGAGAGTGTAATCGAGCTTGATGATGTCCGGGGCGACGAATTCCAGCAGAGCGAGCGAGTCGGGATGCGATCCGACATCGTCCAGGGCTATCAGACAACCGCTCTTTCGAGCACGCCGCACCGTTTCGAGTAGCTCGGCGGGGTCGGCCAACAGTGAGCGCTCGGTGAGCTCGACTACGACATTCAACCGGGTCGCAGCCATACCGATGATCTCACGCGCGTACGCGGGAACGATGCGCGAGGAGAGCGGCTCGATATTGATGAACAGCGAAACATCCTCTGAGATGCCGGCATCGAGTGCGCCGGTCATCGCAGCGCACCGGCAAGCCCAATCGACCTCGTCGATCACTCCGCATTCGGCAGCACTCGAGAACACAACACCGGGGTCCACCGACGGGTGGCCCGGCCACCGTGCAAGAGCTTCGTAGCCGACTACCTTGCCACTGTCGAGTTCGACGATCGGTTGGTAATGCGGGCGAACGGACCGAGGATCCGCGAGGATGCTGCGAACGGCGCGGGAGTTCAAGGTTTCCTCGTGCTCCTCTTCATCATGGTCGGGCCGGTCGGTGACCAGGAATCGCGTCTGCGGCCGTAGGTGCAGCAACTGTGGCCCGGGAGGCACGGCGCTGGCGGTACAGGTCCCTGTCTGCATTTTCGATCACATCGGCGACTGTGTCCCTCTCGCGCGCGAACGCGATGCCGCATGTGATCGCTATGTCATCGCTTGCGCGAAGTCTGGCTTCGATTACATCGGTGGTGTCGTCGATGTCGAGAGCAGCCGGACCGAGCACGGAGAAGATGAACTCGTCGCCGCCGTACCGCAACAGGGTGTCGTCGCAGTCCAAATGATCGTCGATGACCTCCGCGACCCGTCGGAGTATGCGATCACCGGCCGGATGTCCGTCGGTGTCGTTGACGGCCTTGAGGCCGTCCACATCGACAAAACAAACGACCATGGCGGTACCCGAGTCGCGGGCGATACCGAGGCTGCGTTCGAGTTGACCGATCCCCGCGTCCCGGCGGTATGCAGAGGTCAGCTCATCGGTGGCCGAAGTACGGCGATCATGCGCTGCTGCGATTCGATCCTGGCGGGACGCGGACCTATCCGCGCCGGCCCGGGCACGGTCACCGGCCGCCGTGAGCCGATGCGCTCGGCCCCGCCTGTGGCACTGATCGTGGGATCGGTCGTCACAATCCAAGCTCAGGGCCACCGCGTCACGGGCATCAGCAGCACGGTCGGCTCGATCGGCTACGGCGTCGCGATCCGCTGCCGCGACGTCACGATCGTCGCCGGCATCCGGCACGGGCCGAACACACGGGGGCGAATGGCTGCATATCCGAGGCACAAGCAACTCCTGACAATTCGAGACCTCACACGCAGTGAACGACTGTCGCGGAAGTAGGCGCGCACGGGCCCCCCGAGCCGGTTACTGAAGCCTACGGCGAGAAACTACGCCGCGCTGACCGACAGCCCAGTTCCCGGTCGGAGCCGTCGGGCCGAATAGGTCCCGTGCGCTGTGCGGGCACCGACCTCGCCGACAAGATCCAGACCGGCGAGAGATGTCCCCTCGATGGCACGTGGGCGCGAGATGCAGTGCATCGGTGCCGTCGCCCCTGGGAGCATCGCGAGGGTATGTTTTGGTGGATGAGCTCGCCGTGTCGCGTGAGACCAACGGGCATCGAGTCGCTGCATCAGGACCGCGAAGAGGGAGGCGGCATGGCCGAGGAACATTCCACACGGCCGCTTTTTCGCAACGGCGCCGGCAGCGCCGCACTGATCCTGGGCATCATCGCTCTGGTCTGCGCGTTCGTACCCTTCATCGGGGATTTCGTCGCTATCCCCACAGGGGTCGCCGCGGTGGTGTGCGGGTGGGTCGGCGTCGGTCGGGACGAACAGGGCCACGCGACCAATGGCCGCGAGGCCATGATCGGCGCAGCTCTCGGCGGCGCGGCCATGTTCGTGGTGTTCGTGGCGTACGCGGCCACCGTCGTGTGAGCGATGAGCAGTAATACGAAAACCTTTGTCATCGATTGCTGTGCGATACCTCTCGCACGATTGCACAGAAGCGACTCCTCGCGGCTCAGCCGACGAGTCCAGTCACAGTACTGCCTGCTGCACTGTCTCCCCGCCTGATCGAAGCGCAGGCGCACAAACAGTCAACCTTGCGATCGACTGTCGAGTGCCTTCAAGAAGTCGTTGATACCCAGGTTTCCCATTGGAGTCGTCTCGACCTCGAGCGGCACTCCGGACGTAGTGTCCGTGAACGTCAAATGAAGAACGGTTCCGCGCCTTTTGTGCGCCACGGTCAAGTGCGAACGTGGAATCTTGGTCAGTAGCCCCAATTTCTTCCACGATCCGAACAGTCCGGATCGCTTGCGCGCCAGCGCATACAACATCGTCTCGGACATCGCGAGTACCACCGACGGTGGCATCTTCTGACGTCGAGCCGCGCCGGCGCGCCCCGCCATCAGACCACCCATCTCCCATGCGGTAGTCGAGCTACCTCCGCCGCCGATACCGGCACCGAGACCCATACCTACGGCACCGGCGAAAGTCGAGCCGCGTGGAACCGCAAGAGCCACATCGAGAATGCGGTCACCACCGACGGCCGCCTCCGCCCCCGCCCTGGCTTTGCTCTCACGCGACATGCTTCACCACCGCGACGTCGAAGCGGATTGCGGCCGGACGAGCCGACGCGCTGGAGCACCCCTTGTTCCGATGCATTGTCATTCGTCTCCTCGGTTGGCTGGTGCCGTTGGAACCCGACACGACGGTCGGATCTCGAGCAGTGCGGTCTGACGAATTCATGTCGACAGACGTCCTTCGGTTTTGCGCTGTCGCACCCCGAATACCGTGAACAACGCGGCCAAGAATGCGGTGACCACCAACAGAACGAGGCCGATCGTGTAGGTGTGTTCGACCGAGTCGTACGTGGCACCCATGACCAGCGGTGGGAAGAAGCCGCCGAGTCCGCCTGCGGCACCGACGATACCGGTGATCGAGCCGACCCTCTCCTGTGGAGCTTCCTTGGCGACCCAACTGAACACCGATCCCGAGCCCAGGCCCATGAATACGGCCGTCAACACGAAGTTCAGTCCGGCGAGGAACTCGAGGGGAGGTTGAGTGATCATCCAGACCGCCATCAGCGCGGCACCACCACAAGAGATCGCTGTGATCAGGCGCGCACCGAAGCGGTCCGACAGCACACCCCCGATGGGACGCGCGACGACCGCGGCAATCGCGAACCCGGCGGTGCGGGTACCGGCCGCTGCGAGATCGAAGTCGTACACGTCTTTCAGGTACGTCGGCAAATACGTCGAGAAAGCGACGAACCCACCGAACGCGGCGGCGTACAGGAAACCCATCTGCCACGTGATCGGCAACTTCGCCGCGCCGACCAGCTTGGGTACGACCGCATCGTGGTTGGGAGACCACCGTGGAGAATCACGCATGAACAGCCAGCACACTGCGGCAGTGACAACCAAAGCAACCGCGATGACGGCATGGGTGGTCACATATCCGAACCACTCGACGAACCGCGGTGTGAAGAACGCCGACAATGCAGTACCGCCCATACCGGCTCCGAAGACTCCCGTCGCAAATCCCCTGCGAGACTTGTCGTACCAGCCGTTGACGAACGGGATTCCGACCGCGAACGAGGTGCCGGCGATTCCGAGGAAGAATCCCGCTACGAGCAGAATCGTGTAGTTGCCCAGGTGTCCGCCGAGAGCGACGAGGAAGACGAACGGCACGGACGCCAGCAGCAGAACCGGAAACATGAGCCGACCACCCAACCGGTCGGTGAGCGCACCGGTCAGGATGCGCCCCAGTGAGCCGACCAGAATCGGTATCGCGACCAACACCGACTTCGCGGTAGCCGATAGTTCCATGTCGGACGCGTATCGAACGCCCAACGGGCCGATCAGGTTCCACGCCCAGAAGCTGATCGTGAACGCGAGTGTCGCGAGAGCAAGGTTCAGCGATTGCGCGCGTCGATCGAGTGGGGTCTCGACGGGAGTACTCATCGATCACGATCCTTGGTTCCGACCGGGGCCCAGCCGGGCCGGTACTGGCGATTTCCTGGCGACGAGTGCCTGTCGCGACTGCGGTAGACGATGTAGGGCCGAAAGAGGTAGTGCACCGGCGCGGTGAACATGTGCACCAGCCGAGTGAACGGCACCATGGCGAACACCAGCATCCCGACGAGGACATGGATGTGAAAACGCATGGGCGCGTTGCTCATCGCCTCGACATCCGGCTGCAGATAGAAAAGAGACCGGAACCACGGCGAGACCGTCTCTCGATAGTTCACCCC